>CAMOVY010000044.1 GCA_946627905.1 uncultured Clostridia bacterium | reverse complement strand
CACTTTACCCGTAAACGATTGATTTTATCCGCGGATTATGCGATAATAAAAGCGTGGAAAGAATAGTGATTTTCGGCGGTACGTTTAACCCCGTGCATAATGAACACGTAAAAACCGCCCTTGCTTGCTTAAAAGAACTCAAAGCGGATAAAATAATAATCGTTCCGACCTTTCTGCCGCCGCATAAAAACGTGTCGCCGGCAAAAGGCGCGGATAGGATAAATATGCTTAAAATCGCTTTTCGTGGCGTAAAAAACGTAGAGATTTCCGATTTTGAAATTTCAGGCGGCGGGAAAAGTTATTCTTATATCACCGCGGAACATTTTAAAAATCTGTATCCCGACGCGGAACTTTTTATGATAGTCGGCGGGGATATGCTTAAAGATTTTAAAACGTGGAAAAATCCCGAAAGGATACTTGACGCGGTTCACCTTGCCGTCGTTTCGCGCGAAGATTACGCGTGCGACTATAAAGCGGAGCGCGAGTATTTTAAAAACGTTTTCGGCAAAGATTTTACCGTGCTTGATTTTACGGGCAAGTCCGTTTCTTCTACGGAAATAAGAACGGGGATTGCGTTCGGTTTAAAGCCGCAGGGCTTAAACGACGAAGTGTATAATTATATAAAAGAATACGCCGTTTATCCGCCCGACAAATACCAGAGATATATACTTGACAATCTGCCCGAAAAACGGGTAATTCACACCGCAAACGTAGTGGTCTGCGCGCTTAAAAAAGCCAAGGAGTTAAACCTTGATTACGAAAAGGTGAGAATAGCCGCCACCCTTCACGATTGCGCAAAATACGACGATTACAGAAATTACAAGGACTTTGCATTGCCGAAAAACGTGCCGCCGCCCGTAGTGCACGCCTTTTTGGGGGCGTTCGTCGCGGAAAAGGTGTTGAGGGTTGCTGACGGGGAAATTTTGGACGCCATACGCTATCACACGTCGGGTAAAGCGGATATGAGTACGCTTTCCAAACTCATATTCGTTGCGGATATGATAGAAAAAGGCAGAGATTACGACGGGGTGGAGATTCTTCGCGCCGAGTACGAAAAGGACTTTGAAAGTTGTTTTCGGCTTTGTTTAAAAGAAGAAGTGGCGCATTTATTAAACAAAAAGCAGTACATTTATTCGGAAACGTTAAACGCATACGATTATTACGTAGAGGACAAAAGGAGTTAATATGGAAGCGAAAGCATTAGCGGAAAAAGTCTGTGAAATTTTAGAAAGTCATAAAGGCGAAGACGTGCGTATAATAGATTTGCGCGGCAAAACCGAAGTCGCCGACTTTTTCGTTATAGCAAGCGGCAGGTCTATGACGCACACCCGTTCTTTAATAGACAACGTGGAAGAAGAACTTGAAAAGCAAGGGATTTCCCCCACGCGTGAAGAAGGCGTCAGAGAAGGGCGTTGGGCGGTAATAGATTACGGCGACGTGATAGTTCACGTTTTCAACGACGAAACGCGGCTTTTCTATCATTTAGAAGCCCTGTGGGATAAAAATTAAGCGTTAAAATAAGCAGTCGGGTTTAAGAAACCTTTTTAACGTAGATTTTATCCACTTCGTCGGGGTTTATTTCGATACTTTTAACCGCTTTTACTTGTTGGGGCTTTGGCGCGGGAGTTTTGCGACTTTTTTTAGGTATGAATTTTATCGGTTCGCGCTTAAAATATAGGTATAAAAGTTTTATTCCCGCGACGAGTATTAAGGAAACAAGAAAAAATCCTATTAAACATAACGGCCCTAAAAACAGGGAAGAAGGGATAGCGTTCATAACTTTGTAATTATATTAGCACTTAATTATCGGCAGAATTTACGTACAGTTTGTAAAAAAAGGGTGCTTTTTACGGAAAAGGGGTAGACAATGTTGCTTGATAAAATAAAAAATCTTTTTAAAAAGCAAGATAAGGCGGCGGTAAGCCCGGCGCAGACGTCCGATTTAGGCGCAGAGTTCTGCTTTGACGACGATACGCCCATAGCCGAAGAACCTACCGCGGAGTTTGCGGAAAGCGCGGCGGTAGTTCCGATAGAAATTGCCGAAGAAAACGCCGTGGCGGTTATAGATGAAGTTGTAGGCGACAAAGAAGAAAAAGGGCGGCGCGGTAAAAAGGGTGGCAGCCCCGCGGTTAACGATTTTTCGCGCCTTGCGGAGATTTTAAATAAAGACGAACAGACGGTTTTAGAAGAGTGTAAACTTTTTCAGATAAAAAATATTATGGCTAAACTATCCAAAGCGGTAGTGCGCCGCGGGCTGTCCGTCGGAAAGATAAAAACGCTTATACAAAACGTAGGCGTTTCGGGGCTTAACGAAATCGCCGTCGCGCCCGCGTATCTTGACGCCTTTGCCGCTCAAATTAAAGGCGAAGACGTAAAAGTGTGCGCCGTGGTAGATTTCCCGTTCGGAGAATCGTCTTTTAAGGTAAAACTTTCGGAAATAAAAAACTGCGTTAAAGCGGGTGTGGACGGAGTGCTTACGGTGATAAATTCCGCAGCGCTTTCAAAAGACAATCAGGGCGAACTTAAAAAGCAACTTAAAAAAATCGGCAGGGTAAAAGGCGTAAATAAAGGCGTTGCCGTAAACGCCGAAGACGCAAGCGTAGGCGATATAAAAGGGCTTTTTCATACGATTGAAAAAACGGGTATGGATTACGCGGCGTTTTTGTTCGGCGGGGTTTCTAAAAAAGAACTTTTGTCAAAGATGAAGGAAATAAACCGCAATAAAGGCAAAACCAAAGTAAAGGTTATGGCTAACGTGGAAAACGTAAACGGCGTAAAAACGCTTATCGCGCTGGGGGCGGACGGAATAATCACGCCTTACGCCGACGCGGTGGCAAAGGAACTGTTTAAAGATTTCGGTATAAAAAGCGTAAGGCTTGTATAAACGCTTTACAAAACGGAAAAATAGTTATAAAATATAGATAATTCTTTGGGGCGGGGCGAAATTCCCCACCGGCAGTACAGTCTGCGAGCCTTTTTTAAGGTTGACAAGGTGTAATTCCTTGACCGACGGTAAAGTCCGGATGGAAAAAGAGTTAAAATTTTTACCGCGGTTTTTGCGGGAACACGATTTTAAACGCCCCTTTAAGTTTTAAGGAGCGTTTTTTATGCAAAAAAACATTACCAAACAAATAGTAGGAACGGCGCTGTTTTCGGCACTTTCGTTCGTCGTGTCGCTTTTGGAATTTCCTATATTCCCCGCCGCGTCCTTTTTAAAACTCGACTTTTCGGCGGTGTTCGTTTTGCTTGGCGGGTTTATGTACGGACCGATTGCGGGCGTGGTGATTTGCGCCGTTAAAGAACTTATCCGTTTCGCTATGGGCAGCGGCACGGGCGGTGTGGGCGAAATAGCAAATTTTTTGGTAATTTTTTCGCTTATAATTTTGCCGACTACCGTTTACCGCTTTAAAAAGGGTTTGCCCGTGGTTATAATAACGCTTACCGTGGGCGTGCTGTGTATGACGGGCGCGGCGATTATTTCAAACAGGTTTATTATGTTTCCGCTTTATATGGGAGACGGCGCGGTTTCTGCGTTCAATTCGCTTTGGTATTATATAATATTTTTCAATCTTATAAAGGGCGTGGCGGTAAGCGTTATAGTTCTTTTGCTTTATAAAAGGCTTTCTTACGTTTTTAAGAAAATCAACTTGCAGTCTGTGCCCGAAAATGATACAATAGAAAAGTAAATGAAATTTATTTCTAATTCCGAACAGGAAACTTTCAATATAGCGAAAAAATATGCCGAAACTTTGTCCCGCGGGGACGTGGTAGTGCTTCACGGCGAGTTGGGCGCGGGGAAGACGGCTTTTACCAAAGGCGTGGCGGCGTATTTCGGACTAACGGGCGTAGTCAGCCCGACTTACGCCTATCTTAACGTATACGGCGATTTTATTTATCATTACGATTGCTACCGTTTAAGCTCTGGTGAAGAGGCGGAGGCCTTGGGGCTTACCGATTACTTTAACGGCGACAATATTTGTTTAATAGAGTGGGCGGAAAATATTGCGGGCGTTCTGCCCGAAAAGGTTAAAACGGTAAGCATTGCTAAAACCGAAAACCCGAATATCAGGATAATAGAACTATGAATTATATAGCGGTGGACGCAAGCGGTAAACATTTAACGCTTATCGCCAAAAAAGACGGAAAGGTTTACGAGTTTTTTGATAGCGATTGCGGTGTAGCGCACTCCGTGCGGCTTATGCCCGAACTTGAAAACCTTTTGTTAAAAGCGGATATGCGCCTAGAACAAGCGGGCTTTTTCGCATGCGCGGTGGGTGCGGGTTCGTTTACGGGAATAAGAATAGGCGTTTCCACAATAAAAGCGCTTGCGTTTGCAAGTAATAAGCCCGTTTTAAAAATAACTTCTTTCGATACTTTGGCATACAATGTTGATAGCGGCAAGGTTTTAGCGATAATAGACGCAAAACATAACGGGTATTACGTATGCCCATACGTTGACGGAATAGCGGGCAAACCCGAATACGTAAACGGCGAACGCCTTGCGGAGTATAAAGACTATCTTTTCGTATCCGATGAAGAGATAAAGGGGCTAACTACTCAAATCGTGTCCGTAAAAGAAGGTTTTAAGCGTGCCATAGAAAAAAAGGCGGGCGAAATTTCAAGCGATATAAATTCGCTCGTGCCCTTGTACGTACGCAAAAGTCAGGCGGAAGAAGGAAGATGATGTTGCGCCCGCTACAAAAAGACGATATTCCGTTTTTGGTTTTCGCGCGAAACACGTTTTCCGACGCGTGGGATGAAAAAATGCTTTCATCCGCATTTAACGCGGGCAATTTTTACGGGTTTGTCGCACAAACGGACGGCGCACCCATAGGGTTTATAACCTATTCGGTAAATATAGATACCGCCGACTTGCAGGATTTGTTCGTGGCGGAAGATTGCCGTGAAAAGGGCGTAGGGAGTGCGCTTATTGCGGAGTTTATAAGTGATGCTATTTCCCGCGGCGTAAAAAAATTGTTTTTAGAAGTGAGAGAAAGCAACGCGCCCGCGATAAGTTTATACGAAAAAGCGGGGTTTACCTTTCTTTCGATTAGAAAAAGATACTATTCGGACGGCGAAAACGCAAGGGTATATGTAAAGGAGTTGTAAAATAGACAACAGCGCGGTTCATACTGAAGATTTGTTGTTTTTACACGGGTATTTGTCGAGCGGCAAGAGTTTTTATTACCAGACGCGGTTTTTCGAGAGGGATTTTAACGTGTACGCGCCCGATTTAAAAGGGTTCGGGGATAACGCCGATATGCCGTACCCCTATTCTTTGGACGATTATATAAACGAAGTGAAGGAATATATATACAAACACGGGCTTAAAAAGCCGTCGGTTATAGCGCACTCTTTCGGCGCGCGTATCGCCATAAAGGCGGCAAGCGAAGACGGCGGGCTTTTTAATAAACTCGTATTGACGGGTGCTGCGGGGCTTAAACCTAAAAACACTCTTAAAAAAACCGTCAGGCGAACGGTTTATCGCGTACTTAAAAGGTTTGTGCCTAAAGAAAAACTGTCGCGGCTTTTCTCCGCCGATTATAACGCCCTTTCGCCCGTGATGAAAGAGAGTTTTAAGAAAATCGTATCGGAATATCTTGACGACAGGTTAAAAGACATAAACAACCCGACGTTGTTGGTTTTCGGGGCAAAGGATAAAGAAACGCCCCTTTATATGGCGAAAAGGCTGAATAAGGGCATAGGCAAAAGTCGCCTGCTTATTATAGAAAACGCAGGGCATTTCTGTTTTATAGATAAACCCAACAAATTCAATATGGAGGTAAAAGAGTTTTTACTCTCTTAAAAAATTATGTTTCCCATAAATATAGAAAGTTTTTCCCAACTGTTTACCGGCTATACGTTATGGATAATGCTGATAATATCCGTATTGAACGGCGTGCTGTTATTTTTCGCGTCTATGAAATTTTTGCTGGTGTTGCAGCAGAGCGGTTATAAAGGCAAGCGCTATTTCAAATGGCTTTCTAGCCCCGAAACTCCATACTTATCGCGGCTTATGCTGTTGTGCCTTTTGGGATTGCTGTTTTTCTGCCTTTTAAATATATGTTTTTTCAGTATATTCAGCGCGAATATCACTTCTTATATAGGATTTTTGTCCTATTGCCTGTTTACTGCCTTATATATAAATTCGGAAAGCAGCGTCAACGCCAAAGTGCCGCTTAAAAAGACCAAGCGGCTTGTAAGGCTTTGTCTTACGTTTATTTTGGTTTTGGCGGCGTTTACGTTCGGGCTTGTCGTACTTTTAAACTTCATCGCCTACGCTATCGGGGACGAAGTGGTGGGCATTTTGCGCTATGCGCCCATCTGTCTTATTCCGCTTTTATCGCCTTACCTACTGTTCGTAGCGTACTGCATCAACGAACCGAGCGAATATCTGATAAGAAAGAGAATAATAGCAAGGGCTACCGCGAAACTCAACTCTTCGGACGTTATAAGAATAGGCATAACGGGCAGTTTCGGCAAAACCAGCGTTAAAGAAATTTTAAATACCGTGCTTTCGCAGAAATTCAGGGTGCTTTCAACGCCCGCGTCTTACAATACGCCTATGGGCATAGCGCTTACCGTAAAGGGGCTTGACAGCACGCACGATATATTTATCGCCGAAATGGGCGCGAGAAACAAGGGCGACATAAAAGAACTCGTCGACATTATAAAGCCCGACTACGGCGTGCTTACGGGCATAAACAACCAGCACCTTGAATCGTTCGGCTCTTTAGACGCGATAAAAAACACCAAGTTCGAGTTATTCGAAGGGCTTAAAACGGGCGGCGCGGGGTTCTTTTCGTCGGACAGCGCGGGCGCGCTGGAACTGTTTGATAGGTTTGACGGCGAAAAATATTCCGCGGGCACGGAAAGTGCGGACAGTTTCGTATACGCTACCGACATTAAAACCGACGAAAAGGGTATGAGTTTTATGTTGCACGTAAACGGGGAACAGCCCGTAAAATGCAGCACGGTGCTTTTGGGGCGGCACAGCGTGTCGAATATCTGCCTTGCGGCGGCGGTCGCTTACAAGTTGGGGCTTACGCCCGAAGAAATAGCCATGGGCGTAAACAGAATTCCCGCCCTAAAGCACAGGCTGGAACTTTTACCCAACAATAAGAATATAGTCATAATAGACGACAGTTATAATTCCAACGAAGACGGCACGCGCGCGGCGATGGGCGTTCTCGATACGTTTAAGGGCAGAAAAATCGTGTTGACGCCGGGGCTTGTGGAACTCGGTAAAATGGAAAACGTCGTTAACCTTGAATTCGGAAAGACTCTGTCAAAGCACGCCGATATAGTTATCGTTATCGGCAAGCACAACGCGGAGATGCTTATAAGCGGACTGTTGGGCGGGGGGTTCCCGAAAGAGAATATTCTGTTTGCAAAGTCGCTGAATAAAGGCAACGCGATGCTTAACGAAATAGTGCACGAAGGCGACGTCGTTTTATTTGAAAACGATTTGCCCGACAACTACAGTTAAGATTAAAGCCGTAAACGCGGACTTTATCGGATAAAAATTCAAAGACACCAAAGCGAAAAATTATTTTGCGGAGGTGTTTTTTTGTGAAAAATATAGCGGTGTTTTTCGGCGGCGTGTCGGTAGAACACGACGTTTCGGTGATTACGGGGGTTTTAACTTGCAACTCTCTCGATAAATCGCTTGGCGTTGTGCCCGTGTACGTAGACGGTTCGGGGGAGTGGTTTACGGGCGAAAGTCTTTTTGACCCCGACAACTACGAAAATCTTGACTACAAAAAACTGACTAAAGTGTCGTTTATCGCGGGCAGCAATAAACTGTACGCCGTGCGCGGCAAAAAACTTAAAGAGTTATGCGCCGTATCTACGGCTATAAACTGTATGCACGGCGAACGCGGCGAAGACGGGTCTCTTTCGGGTGTTCTTAAAATGTGCGGAATAGCCAACGCTTCCGCGGACGTGTATCCCGCCGCGCTCGCTATGGATAAACTTTTGACAAAGCGCGCGTTAAACGGTATAGCGAACGTGTTGCCGTTCGCGAGCCTTGACAGCGTAAAACAGGCGGAAGAAATCTGTCTGCCGTTCGATTACCCCGTAATTGTAAAACCCGTTTTAGGCGGTTCGAGCATAGGCGTTAAAATCGCCGAAAATAAAGAAGAACTTGCCCGTGCCGTGGGGTATGCGCTGCGGTTCGGCAAACGGGTTATTGTAGAACCCTGCCTTATGGGTTTTACCGAAATCAACTGCGCCGCGTACGCGGGCGTTAACGGCGTAAAGGTTTCGGAGTGCGAAATGCCGATAAGAAGAACGGACTTTTTAACCTTTTCGGATAAGTACGAAAGCGGTAAACGCGTTTTCCCCGCGGATATTCCCAAAAAGCTTTCAAACAGGATAAAGACTATAACCGAAAAGGTATATAAAACGTTCGCCTTTACGGGCGTAATACGGATAGACTTTTTTCTGAAAGACGGCAAAGTGTATTTAAATGAAATAAACTCCGTTCCGGGGTCTCTCGCGTACTATCTGTTTTCCGAAACGACAAAG
>CAMOVY010000043.1 GCA_946627905.1 uncultured Clostridia bacterium | reverse complement strand
CTTATGAACGCGGCGTCGGTTGCGGGCGTATTCTTAACGACGGAGTCCGTGGTTGCGGACATTAAAGAACCCGAACCTCCGCAGATGCCTGCGGGCGGTATGGGCGGAATGTACTAATCCCTACTTTTTCAAAAAATAAAACTCTACGCCCGCGACAGTTGTCGCGGGCGTATAATTTATACTATTATCATTTGATTTTCGTTAGTGCTTTCGTTGGTCGCTAAATTATATATGTCATTTGCTAAAACGTCTAACTCAAAACTTTTTAGCGCAGTCTTTTTAAGGTCTTGAGTGTCGCTTTTGCGGGTTATAATAGGTATACGGCTTTTTTCGGTAAGCGTTGAAATTATGTCTTTACAATCGGAATTTATTGCAAGCACTTTGGCGTAAAGACGGGCGGATAAACAATCTTCCGTAAACTCTTTGGTGATTCCCAAAAGGTTTGCTATAAATATCCTGCGTATCCGCGCCGCCGTGTATCTTTTGGTGGAAATTTTATCTATTAGTGCGTCTATATGCTTATTATCTTTAACTAACGCTTTTATGCGGTTTTCAAGCCCTTCGGTACAATCGGGGGTTTCGGCAAGTTTTTCTTTGCTTGCGGTAATCAGCGCCGCCGTGGTGATTTTATCGAACGCAAAGGGGTAAGGCTTTAAATCGTCGTAGACATAGGGCGGCAGGCTTTTTTTAAGTTTTTTCAGTTTCCCTTCGCGTATTTTCTGGCGAATACTCGTCGCGCTGGTTATGCCCTTTTTAAGTATTATGCTGTTGTGGTCGCCTTCGCGCAGCATAGGGTAAGGAACTATACTGCTGTTTCTTTTTATCAGCGCTTTGGTGTATTCCAAACCCAAAATATTGTTGGGTAGCGAAATCAGTTCTTCGCTCATTTCTTCGCCCTTTAATTCTTTTACCGTTAAAAATTTCGCTTTGGCGAGCGAAACGCCGTTTTCAAGATGATTTTTAAGGATTTTCTTAAATTCTTTGGTTTCGTCCAAAAGCGCTTTGGCGAGCGCGAAAAATTTTTCTTTTTTTCCGCTTTCCACGCCGAAGCAAAGCCCGTCCGCTATGCCTAAATCGTCTAAAAGGTTAACAGCCCCCGTCGCAAACGTTTCGGCGTTAGCCGTGGCGAAGACGGTGGGTAATTCTATAACCGCGTCAGCCCCCGCGATTATCGCTTGTTTTGCCCTTATAAACTTGTTTAAAACGGCGGGTTCGCCGCGCTGGGTAAAGTTCCCGCTCATTAAAACTATAACCCGTTCCGCGCCGAGTTCGGTTTTCATATATTCGATATGTTTTAAATGCCCCAGATGAAAGGGGTTGTATTCGGCGACGGTGGCGCAAATTTTCATAAATATTTCTCCGAAATAATTTACTTTTTTATACGAAAGTTGTAAAATAATTAAGGATGCGGAAAAGTCTTTCGTTTATATTATTGTACAACATTTTCTTCAAAAGTCCAAACGAATTTTTATTTATAACAAGGAGCGAATTTTATGGCGGATATTTTATCGCAGATTAAAGAAAGGGCAAAGTTAAAAAACAAGAACATTGTTTTAACCGAAGGTGAAGACGCGCGCGTGGTTTCCGCGGCGGCGGCAGTCGTTAAAGAAGGCTTTGCGCGCATAACTCTTCTCGGCAACAAAGCGGAAATCGAAAAGAACAACGCGGGCGTTGACCTTACGGGCGTTAACGTCGTCGACCCCAAGACGGACGCTAAAGCCGACGAGTACGCCGCTATGCTGTATAAAGCGAGAGAAGGCAAAATCAACAAGAAAACGGGGCTTCCCGAATATGCGGACATAGAGCAAGCAAAAGCCGCTATACTTAAAGACTATGCTATGTACGGTGCGCTTATGCTTAAGGCGGGCATTGTAGACGGTATGGTTTCGGGTGCTTGCCACTCCACGGCGAACACTCTCCGCCCCGGACTTCAGGTAATTAAGACGGCGGCGGGCGTAAACACCGTGTCCAGCGCGTTCATTATGATAGCGCCCGCGCCCCACAAATATAATCCCGACGGCGTGGCGGTATTTGCCGATTGCGCGATAAATATCGAACCGGACGCAAACCAACTTGCGGATATAGCGATTTCTTCCGCGGAAACGGCTAAAAATATCGCGGGGATAGAACCGCGCGTCGCTATGCTGTCCTTTTCCACGAAAGGCAGCGGCAACGACGATAAATACTTTAAGTCCGTGCCGAAGATGCAGGAAGCGACGCGTATCGCCAAGGAAAACGCGCCCGATTTGATTTTAGACGGCGAATTCCAGTTCGACGCGGCTACCGCCCCCGAAGTAGGCAAATTAAAAGCGCCCGACTCCAAGGTAGCGGGCAACGCCAACGTGTTTATATTCCCGAATATCAACGCAGGCAATATCGGCTACAAAATCGCCCAGCGTTTCGGCGGATATATGGCACTTGGTCCTATATGTCAGGGCTTTGCGAAGCCCATCAACGACTTGTCCCGCGGCTGTAATGCGGACGACGTGGTGGCGGTCGTGGCAATTACCGCGCTTCAGGCGGAATAATATTAACGGAAAAATTTAAAAGGAAATATATCTATGAAAATTTTAGTTATTAACGCGGGCAGTTCTTCCTTAAAGTATCAACTTATAGATATGGAAAACGAAAGCGTAGTTGCAAAAGGGCTTTGCGAAAGGATTACTTTTACGGGCGGCGTACTTACGCAGAAAACCGCGGACGGCAGGGAAACGGTTATAAAGCAGGATATGCCTTCGCATAAAGAAGCGATGGAGCTTGTGCTTAAAGCGATGCTTGACAAAGAAAAGGGCGCGATTAAAAGCGTAGACGAAATCGGCGCGGTGGGGCACAGGGTTCTACACTCGGGCGAAGATTTCAAACACTCGGTAGTTATCGACGACGAAGTTATTAAAATCTGCGAAAAGAACGCGGAACTTGGACCACTTCATATGCCCGGCAATATCGCGTGCATTAAAAGTTGCAGGGAAGTTATGAAAGGCGTGCCGATGGTAGCCGTTTTCGATACGACTTTCCACTCCACTATGCCCGCTAAAGCATATATGTACGGTATTCCGTACGAAGTATACGATAAGTACAAGATAAGAAAATACGGTTTTCACGGCACTTCGCACAAGTTCGTCAGCGAAGAAACTATTAAACTTTTAGGTAAAAAGGATGCAAAGATTATAGTTTGCCACCTTGGCAACGGTTCTTCTATCTCTGCGGTAAAGGACGGTAAGTGTCAGGATACTTCTATGGGCTTTACCCCGCTTGAAGGCTTGGTTATGGGTACGCGCAGCGGCGATATAGACCCCGCGGCGGTAGATTATCTCCGCGTTAAGTTAAATCTTAAACCCGACGAAGTCGTGAACTACTTAAACAAAAAATGCGGTATGCTCGGCATCAGCGGATTTTCCAGCGATATGCGCGACTGTACGGCGGCTATGGATAACGGCGATGAAAGGGCGCGCCTTGCTATCGAGATGGTGGCGTACAGGGTTAAAAAGTACGTCGGTAGCTATATCGCGGTTTTGGGCGGTGTGGACGCTATCGTGTTTACGGGCGGTATCGGCGAACACTCTCCGCTAGTCCGCAGGCTGGTTATGGAAAATATGGAATTCTGCGGCGCGAAATTCGACGAGAAAAAGAACGAAGAATATTCTTCGGGCGTAGGGTACTTAAATACCGACGACAGCAAGGTTAAAATAATCGTGCTTCCGACAAACGAAGAACTTTCCATCGCGCGCGAAACCAAAATTTTAACGGCAAAAGCGTAATTAAACGTAAATCAATCGTAATTTTCAATTAAAATCGTTGACAATAAGGCGTAAATAGTTTATACTTGATAGGCTGGAAAGCAAAAAGGCTGTTTTTGGGGAAAAGCGCGGTATGATTTTAGACTTAAACGCAATAAAGCGCAGCGGAAAAACCCAAGCGGATTTTTTCTTCGAGTACGATACCGACGTTTCCGTCGATATTCCCGCAGCGAAAATACTTTCGCCCGTGAAAGTTCAGGGCAGGGTATACCTTGCGGCGGACGGCACGGCGGAAGTGGAAGGCGAAACGGTTTTTACTCTTAAAGGCGCTTGTACGAGATGTCTTAAAGATACCGAAAAGGCTTTTGCGGCGGAATTTTGCGAAAGTTTAGGCACTCAAGACGGCTACCCGATAACAAACGGCAAAATCGACCTTAAAAAAATCGTCGACGACGTTATAATAATGAATACGCCTATCGCGTTTTTGTGTAAAGAAGACTGTAAAGGTCTTTGCCACGTATGCGGCGCGAACTTAAACGACGGCGGGTGTAAATGCGAAACTAAATAGGATGGTACAGAAAAATGGCAGTACAGAAAAGTAAAACTTCTAAACAGAGAACCAACACGAGATACGCGCAGTGGAAAATTTCCGCGCCCAACCTTTCGGAATGTCCGCAATGCCACGAATTAAAGGCTTCTCACAAGGTTTGCCCCAAATGCGGATATTACGACGGCAAGCAGGTAATCGACGTTTCCGCTAAAGAAAAGAAAGACTAATTTAAAAAGACGGATTTTCATTTAAAAATCAAAAGCCGTGCTTGCATTTTTTATGCAAGCACGGCTTTACTGTTTTTTTACGCTTTATATTGTAGGTTTCCGTTTACAACAGTTGCGCATACGTTAAAGTCGCCGTCTAATACGGTAAAGTCGGCAACGTTTCCGATTGCTATCGCGCCGTAGCCTTTAAGCCCTAAATTCGCCGCTGGGTTTATGGTAGCAAAGTCTACCGCGTCGGTAAAGTTTACGTCGCACTTTAATACGAGATTTTTAATAGCGTTATTCATTTTAAGAACGCTGCCCGCAAGCGTGCCGTCAGCAAGCCTTGCTTCGCCGTTTTTAACGATAACCGTCTGCCCGCCGAGTTCCGATACACCGTCCGAAAGCCCTTTGGCGCGCATAGCGTCGGTAATTAAAACCACTTTATCTTTGGGTTTGTTCTTAATCAAGAGTTTAATAGCGGGTGCGCTTACGTGTATAAGGTCGCATATAACTTCGGTATACAGTTTATCGAACAGCATCGCCGCGCCGACCGTGCCCGCCTGCCTGTGGTGCAAGGGGCGCATAGCGTTATAGGTATGCGTTATGCACGAAAGCCCCGCTTCTATGCCTTCCGCAATCTGTTCCACACCCGCGTCGGTGTGTCCCGCGCTTACCGTCGTTCCGTTATGTACGGCGGCTTTGATAAGCGCGTCGGCGTTTGGTTCTTCTGGCGCAAGCGTTATAATTCGTATATTGTTGCCGCTAACCGCGGAAAGTTCCTTATAAAAATCCACGTCGGGGTCTTTTAAGTATTTAAGCGGCTGCGCGCCGATATGTTTTTCCGAAATGAAAGGTCCTTCTAAGTGCGTGCCTAAAATTTTCGCGCCGCTTTTTTGCGCTTTCATACAGTCGTTTACGTTTTTAAGCGCTTTTGTAATGTTTTCGGGCGATTGCGTCATTGTAGTCGCGCAAAACGCCGTTGTTCCTTCTTTAACCAGAGTGTCTGCAATCGCAAACAGCGCTTCGCTTGTGCCGTCCATCGCGTCGCATCCCGCCGCGCCGTGAATATGTTCGTCTATAAACCCCGGCAGAACGACTTGTCCTTCCGAATAGGGGTAGCAATCGGTGATACCTAAATTTTCGCCTATCGCCGTTATTTTGCCGTTTTCCACCGCTATGTCGGTGGTTATTATTCCTTTGCCATTTACGTACGCTTTAACGTTTTTAAAACCTTTCATAATCAAGTCTCCTTTCAAAGTATATTTTAGCATTTCGGCGGGTTTATGTCAACGCGCAGTTTTGCTATATGCTAAAAAATATTTGCAAAAGATACCTTAAAGTTTTTTGGGATTTGCTCTTCGAGTTCTAAAATGACTTCGGTTTTAGAAAGCGCTTCGTCCCACATTTCGGCCGCGACGAGTTTTACCGTTTCCGCTATCCACATATCGAACTCTTTTATTTCGTTGTGAGAAATAAACGCGTGCAGTTTTTCCTTTGCCGAAACCCACTTTTTTTGCAGTACGTACACGTCGTTTTCGTTTGCGGATTTATCGTCTATTTTGTCGTACAGCGTTTCGGTGACGACGGTAAGTTCTCTGAATTCGCCGCGGATAAACGTCGTTTCGTATATTATTCCCGCGGCAAGCACCAGCGCCACGATAACCATTGAAAGTGTTGATTTTACCATTTTACGCCCTGCCTTAACGGATAATTTATTATCTTAAATTTTTCTCTTCTTTTTTTAAAGTAGGCTCTGCCTTCGCCGTCCACGGTCAGCGCTTCGGTGTTTTTAAGCGTCGCGCCGTATTCTTTTAAAAACCCGTGTAATTTCTCTTCGTCGTCTTGCAGAACTTTCAGGTTTTTGCCGAGGAGTTTGCCGTTGTTGATTATAAGTATGGGCATTGAAGACGGCGTTTTTGCGCGTTCGGAGTTTTCAAACGCGGACAGTCTGCCGTTAGACTCAAAAATGGCGTAATCCACGTCGTCCAAAGAAAAATAGCCCTGCGCACGCATAGATTCTATCAAGTCGTCAAGCCCTAAATTGTTCTTTTTAAGTTCCATCATATCCACGCCGTTTTTGTTGATGACGACCGCGGGCGTGCCGGATAAAACTTTTTTGGCAAGGCTTCCGGACTGTTCTATTAAAGTAAAAAGTTGGTGCAGTAAAAACAGCGCCAAAACCGCCGCCACGCCGTAGATAAGCGGGGTAGAAAGGTCCGCCATGGGTATGCAAGCAAGGTCGGCGATAATAAGGGTGATTATAAATTCAAAGGGTTGCATTTCGCCTATCTGCCGCTTTCCCATAAGCCGCATTACGACCACGAGTATAAGGAAAATAATAAGCGTTCTGATGCAGATTAAAGCCATAAGGGTAGTATGAATTAAACGATAAAAAATATTCCGCGCGGATTGTATTACGCTTGACAAAATTTTACATAATGTTTAAAATATACGGTATAGAGTAGAAAAGGCGCGTTAAGTGTTGCAAAACGGGATGTTGTTTGCAAACGAAAGGGAATTTCCTGCGGTGTCTTTTCGCGTCCGCTATAATAAAGCGTTCGGTCGGCGAATTTACCGCTTTTGATACGCAAACCTATATCGGATCTCTCTAAAACCAAAAAGGGAGATTTTTTTATGTTTAAAAAATTGTTTTTATCGGAACTTGTCGTAAATGCTTCTCGTACGAAGCGTATCGTTTATATCGCTATGCTTGCCGCGTTCAGCGTAATAACGAATATGTTTTTGGAATTTAAATTTTACGACGTACAATTTTCGCTTACTATAGTAGTTTCAGCAATAATCGGCGGGCTTATAGGCGCTATTCCAGGATTTTTTGCCTGTATGCTGGGTGATTTAGTAGGATTTATTTATAATTCGTGGGGTTATGTTTATATGCCGTGGGTAGGGCTTTCAACGGGTATGATTGCTTTTATCGCGGGCATTATAATAAACGGAGTAAATATAAAGACAAAAGGCGGGATATATATCAAACTCGTTCTCGTGTGTTTAATTTCATTTTTCGTTTGCACTATCGGCATAAACAGCACCGGTTTTTATTTTTACAATAAAGCGATGGGCTTTAGTGCGGCGGTTATGGATTATGTGGCGGAACATTTCGGTGGCAACATTAGTTTTTTTGCTTACGTTTGTTATAGACTTATATTTAAATTACAGATAGTTAACTGTATCGCAAACTACGCCGTATTGATAGCAATTTATCCTTTAATTTTGAAAATAAACTTTTTGAAAACGGATAATTTAAGGAATAGCGGCAAAGCCGAAGACAGTCAATAACTTATAGTCAAAATTGTACGCGCGGGGGCAAACTTGCCCCCGCGCAGTTTTTTACGCCTTTTGCGGTTTTCTGAAAATAAACTTTTTCGCTTTGCCTTTCACTATTTCAAAACTTATAAGACTGAAGCCGAACGCTAATAGTCCGTAAAACACGCAAGTTATAAAGGAACAGGCTATAAAGGTAAAAAATATTCCGAGAAAGTCGGTTAACAAAGTTTCCGCCACGATGCCGAGTAGTACGGTGGGTAGGGTTATCGACGCGGTTGAGGCGAGATATTTAAGCGTTCTTGGCTTTTCGGGGCATTTTTTACGTAAAAGCATAAGGTTTA
Source organism: uncultured Clostridia bacterium (assembly GCA_946627905.1). Taxonomy (GTDB): domain Bacteria; phylum Bacillota; class Clostridia; order Christensenellales; family Borkfalkiaceae; genus UBA1259. Next base: position 754 of record CAMOVY010000043.1, on the reverse strand, counting down.
ACACGGTGGTTATGACGTATACGAACGAAAACCCGACAAGCAATGCGTAAATGCCGATAGAGCCCGGTAAAAACCAGATAGACGCAAACATAAAAACGCCCCCCGCAACGCAGAACAGTAGCGTTTGTACTTCGCAACCCATAGAATTTAAAATACTCGTCGTAATATTCGAAAGCCCCATAAACAGCATAAGATAAGCGGACGCGGTGAGATATTCGCCGCACTCCGCGCTGTCGAACACGATAATGCCGATATGTTTGCCGCACACGAAAAATACGGGCACGAAAAAGCAAGTTAAAACGGCCGTAAACTTTATTGCCTTTTCCACGTCGCTTTTAAGTGCCGCGCTTTGTTTTTTGTAGTAATTTTCGGAAATTTCGGGGATCAGTACCAGCGTGAAAGAACCGATTAGAGTGGTGGGGATAAATAAAAGCGGTATGGCTTGCCCCGCCGCCGCGCCGAAAAGACTCATCGCCTGCGATTCCGTAAAGCCCGCGGCTAAAAGTCTTTGCGGCAGAATTACCGATACCAAAGATATGGCGAGCGAGTTTACCGTTCGCATAGCGGTTATGGGCACGGAAGCGGATATTATGGGTTTAAATTCCGATTTCGGGCTTGCCAACTTGTTTTTCCGCGCAAAAAACACAATAGTTGCAAGCGTAAACGAAAGTACGTAAGAGCAGACGACGGCAAACCCCGCACCCAGCGCGCCGTTTGTTTTATCGTGCATAAAGGTGATAACCGCAATTCCCAC
>CAMOVY010000042.1 GCA_946627905.1 uncultured Clostridia bacterium | reverse complement strand
ATCGCTTATAAATTTTGGATATCTTAACAGAACAGGCAATTCTAATGTTCGGAACATAATTATTCGCGGAAAGGGGAAAATAGTAGGCGGCGGCGAAGAACTGCTGTTCGATACGTTAGATATACAGGGAGAAACTATTGACGAAAAAAAACAGAAATTGTTGTGTTATCAGGAACAATTAGGTTCAGATAAAGAAGAAAAACATCGTCTGCGCGGTAGATTGATAAATGCAAGTAATGCGAAAAATATTATAATCGACGGGTTGGAACTTGGAAATTCACCTTCGTGGAATATTCATTTAATATATTCGGAAAACGTAATAACCTGCGGGTGCAAGATTTTTTCGCAAGGGATATGGAACGGCGACGGCTGGGACCCCGACTCTTCTAGAAACTGTACTTTATTTGATTGTGAATTCGACACAGGGGACGACTGTATAGCGATAAAATCGGGCAAAAATCCCGAAGGGAATATTATAAATATTCCTACCGAAAACATAGACATATTTGCTTGCGGCGTAAAAAAGGGGCGTTCGCACGGAGTAGCGATAGGCAGCGAAGTTTCCGGCGGAATAAAAAATATAAGGATGTGGGATTGTGATTTTTCCAATTCGTTTTTCGGAGTACATATAAAAACAACAAAAAAACGCGGCGGATATATAAAAAACGTGGAAGTGAAAGACAGCAAAATTTCCCGCGTTATGATAAGAGAAGTCGGGTATAACGACGATGGCGAAGGCAGTAGCGAGTTGACGGAAATAAGCGGAATAAATTTCGGAAACGTTCTGATTGAGTATAATAGCGGCGATCCGAATTTCGGTATAGAAGCGGACACTTACGTATATGTCAAGGGATTTGACGGAAATTCTGAAAAGGTAAATAATATAAAATTCGATAAATTGACTATAAACAATAAAGAAAATCTTAAAGAATACGATATAAACAATTGTTCCGACGTTGTGTTTAACGGAATAAAAATTAAGTAAACGGAGAGAAAATGGAAAACAATAAAAGTGTAAAATACGGCGTGTTAAGTTTGTTGAAAAAGAACGAAACCGACAGTGCGACAACTTGGGAATATGTAAAGAAAGCGCAATCTGATTTAACGGATTGCGTTATAATAGGCGGCAAAAAATATCCGCTGTTGTATTGGAGGTGCGACCCGCAGATAGAAGCGGTAGCGAGAAACGCGAAAAACAATATCGGCGGTTCGGTAAGCGCGAAAATAAGCGGTATGGTATCGAGAGATTATGGTATAGAAGCGTTTTTGTATAAAGAACTTGATATAGCGGAGTGGATACTCGATTCCGAGATAAAAAAGATAACGGCATATGTCAATAAAAACGCCATAAACGCCACGCTTTTAATGAAAAACGGAAAAGTTGCGGCATTGGAACTCGGCGCGACGTTGCCTTATGGCGCGGAAGAGCAGACAAGGCATACCGCGTGGGGTAAGCAAGGCTTGGAATCGACGCGCGTCGTATCTACCAAGATTAGGCCGCAATCGGTATATATGTTTACAGATAGACAAGAACCTTACGTTTTCAACGATGCGACGAAAGAACTTTACGGTCTTACGCTTGCGGACGCGACGGCGGCGGTAGCGGTATTTAAAATCATTACGGGCAATACCGACTTGACGTTTAACGAAGAAAGAGATAAGAAACTTCGTTATTATATAGAAAAGGTCTACGAATCGGATAAAACACAAAAGAGTATCGAGTTATAAGGAGAGAGAATATGTTAAAATTCAAGCCTATAAAAGTCGGGGTAATGGGATTTAAAAACGGGCATGTTACGGGTATGTTCGACGCGGTTCGTTCTAATCCCATGTTTGAAATGGTTGCCGTTTCGTTAGACGCGGAAAGACGTAATCTTCTGGAAGAAAGATATGGCGACGCACACCTGTTCGACAAATACGATGTGTTTTATAACGATGCGGAGATGGTGAAAGCGCATCCTGAACTTGAACTTTGCATATGCGGGGGTAGCAATGCGGAGCATATAAGTCAGTTCCGTTTGTGCGCGGAGAACAAAATAAACGCGATAATGATGAAAGTGCCGACGCTTGATATGGCGGAATACGACGAAATGTTAAGATTAGAAAAAGAGAGCGGCATAAAAGTATGTATAGAACTTGAAATGCGTTGGTACGCGGCGGTAGAACGTGTCAAAGAACTGATAAAAAACGGAGAATTAGGTGAAATAACTTCAATAAACGCGTTAAACTATTCGCATTTTCCGCTTTGGTGGAATCATTGGATGAACGACCCGCAAGAGATTTACGGGAAAGCGACGCTTTTAAGAAAGGGCGACAAGCGTTTTCGCGGCGGTGCGATGACCGACCATCCGCATTTGTTCGACCTTATGAGATATATTACGGGCAGCGAGTTTGAAAGCGTTTATGCGGAAGTTGCGCCTAATATGCGTGAGAGTGCGGCGGTGGAGGATATGATATACGTTATCGGCAAAATGAAGAACGGTGTAATCGTATCTCTTGACCCGTCTTATGCCAACAGGGAATTTGAACAGTCTAACGTTATTTATGCGAAAGACAGGTTAAGTCATTATCCCAAGTCTGTGCAGGTGGAATTATCGGTTTGCGGAACGAAAGGCGGCATAATAAGCGACCTTTACAATCCTAATACGACGGAGCAGTTGAGGTTCGAAGATTACGAATACAGGGTAAACCCAAGATTTTACGATATATCGGGAACGAGAAAATTGTATATGGAAGATTTTGCGCGTGCTATACGGAACAATTCGGAATATAAACCCGAAGTAAGTATGGCGGAGCATAAAAAAACGATGCAAGTGATAAACGCCTGTTATGAGAGCGTGAGAACAGGGAAAAGGGGGAACTTATAACGATAAAATCATAATTTAGCGGTGGTTTTGCCGATAGACAGAAAGGTGGTTTCGCTGACCACCTTTTTTTGTGCGACGAGAGTGTCCATACTTTTAATAAGCAAAATGAGTGCCGAATTTGCGACGTTCTTAAAAGAATAGGAAAAAGTAGTAAGATTTATATTTGAAGGTGTCATAGAATCGAGTTTATCGTAGCCGACGATGCCGACTTTATCCGGAACGGAAATACCGTTCGACATGCAAAGGTTATATAAGTGTTCGGCGATAATGTCGTGAAAACAGAATATTCCTATTCTGGCGGCGGAATCGTTCATAATGGTTTTGACGATATAACGATTTTGAGCAGGGTTAGTTATATTAAAAGAAAGAATATGCGAATTATCAAACGGCAAATTGTTTTCTTTAAGATATTGCATAAAGCCTTGTAATCTCGGGTTTCCGTTTTTTTCGGTAAAACCACAGAAATAAAATGACGAATAGCCGTATTCGGTTAAATGTTTCGCGGCCTGATAGCCGGAGCGCAAGTTGTCCGAATTGACGACGTTGCACTTGGCGATAGGGATATAGTCATTAATGAAAACCACGGGCACGGGTAGCCTTTTATATATATCGATAATATAGGGATTATTGTTCTGAAAGAACGAAAATATACCTTGGCAGCCTTCCTGAATAAGCGAAATAAGTATATCTGCTTCCGTTTCTTTTGTAGATATTTTAATTACCGGCAAAAATCCGTTTGCAAGAATAAGCGAGTTTAGGGAATCGGTTATTGACGCGAAGAACGGGTTGGTGATTTCCTGTACCATTATACCTATTTTTTTATGGGGAGAGTCGATGAGAGAATATAGAACGCTATTTTTGTCGTATAAGCCGTTCATAATAAGTTTTTTATTGCCGACAGGTATAAGGTATTTATTTTCGGTAAGCAAATTTATGAGTTTCAAAGCAGTGATATAGGAAACGGAATAATTATTCATTACTTCTTCCGCAGTAAAAAACAAGTTGCCGCTTTTGCCGATTTTCGCGGTATTGATATCGTTAATTATAGTATCGTAAATTTTATTTATTTTCATATTGCCTATAAAACCGATTGTTTTTATAGAAAGTATAAAACAAAATTTTCCCCAAGTCAATAAAAAATATACATTTTCAAAAAATATATAGAAAAATTTTTCTAACTGTTCTTGAAAATATAAACATTATAAACTATAATCTTAATAAGACAAATAAGGAGAAGTCGCAACAAAATGATAAAGCACACCTCGGTTAGTTATTACGGCTTGAATTATGTAGAGCATGCCGAGAAAGATTTTGAAGAAATGAAGGCGCACGGGTGCGATACCGTAATACTTGCCATAACCGAATTCGACATGGATTTTTGGTTTCCGAACATAAACGAGATAGTGAAGGCGGCGCACAAAGTTGGGCTTCGCGCGATAGCGGATACTTGGGGTATAGGCAAATATTTTGGTGGAGAACAAGTGAGTTTGTTTTTGCAGAATAACGTGCATCACCGTCAGGTATCGGCGCTTACGGGTGAAACGTTAAACGCGGCGTGTTTTACGAGCAACGCTTTCCGCGATTATTTTACGGGAATATGCGTAAAACTTGCGCGAGAGACGGAGATAGACGGCTTTTTCTGGGACGAACCGCATTACGCGCTTCCAAGGGCAAATACGGTAATCTCGTACGGCGCGGGGGAAGACTGGGCGTGCAGGTGTCCCGAATGCATGAAAAAATTTGCGGATTATTACGGCTATGAAATGCCGAAGATATTAAACGACGACGTAAAGAACTTCCGTTGGAGAGAAGCGTTAAAAACGCTTGCGGATTGTTCTCAAGCTGTCAAACAAGTAAACCCGAAACTTGAAATAACGATATGCGTACACGCAACCAGTCAAACATATTATAATACAGAACTTCGCGGCTACGACAACTGGGAACAGGTAGCGGCTTGTCCGTATTTCGACGTGTTAGCGTCTACGATAGTGGACTGGACGAAACCGGAGAGTTTCTTTATAAACATAACCGAAAGAACGGTTAATATGGCGCATAAATACGGTAAAGAAGCGGAAAGGTGGCTTTTGGGATACAGTACCCAACCGGAAGATTTTGACCAGATAGACAAAGTGGTTGATTTGTATAAAGCAATGGGTGTGGATAGACTTGGTACTTGGACTTATCGTGGCGGCTACGGCACGAGTTGCGCCGCAAAAGACCCCATAAAGCTTTGGGACAGAATAGGCGCTAATTACAAAAGGGTATTAAATAAATAAAAAAACGAAAAAACATTATATATATTATATATAATAAAATAAGGAGTTAAAAAATGGGAGAAATATTAAAAGATGCAAATTTGTTGGTGAAAGATGAATTTGCGGATAAGAATCGTTTTTACACTTCCCCGCTTATAGAGATAAGGACTTTTAATGTCTGTGATATCATGTTGGTTTCTCCGGGCGACATAGGTGGCGATAACGAATTTATAGACGATTTCAATTAATCTTAATGATTTGAATAATTAATAGGAGAAAAATTATGAGAGCGAAGAAAAGGATATTTTTACCTTTATTAACGGTAATAGCGGCGCTTTGCTTGTCGATAGGCATAAGCGGGATACTTCCCGCAAAGTCCGCGTATGCAACTACGGTAAATAAAGACACTTTTGCAAGTTATTTTACCACAGTGGGCGACAATGGCTTGGTGGATTACGTACACAATGTTTCGTATGGCACTTTTACGAACACCAACTTTTCGGGCGGCGGTATTATGGTCGAAACGCAAAATAAAAAGGCGGACGGCGACTGGCTTATCAATTTTCCTGCCGGCAAATACGGCGCGGGCGTTAAATTTAACGGCATAGTCGATATATCCGACAATACTGCAAGCACTACTTTAATGGAACTTGCTTTCCCCGGAAGTAATGACCAGGCAAAGGGTATTAAAATCATTATAGAAGACGCATTTAATCCGAGTAAATATATTGCGTTGTTTATATGGCATGCATACGGCAATTCGGACGCGGTAGGCGGTAAGGGTTGGTTGGCTGCTGCGGCAGGCACTTGGGAAAAGACCGTTACGGGTGCGGACGTTTATATAAACGAAGCGGGTTTCGATACCGAAAATTATGACGATGGTTACGGCGCGGGGTTCTATCCCGTAGGCGACAAGGTTGATAAAAGCGGTTCAAGTGCAGGCAACGGCGAAGGCTGTTTCTTAAACTTTGCGGAAGACGGACACACCAAAACCGACATTCGCCTTAACAGTAGTTCCGCTAACAGCGTTAAAGTACAATTCGACAATGCTAACGGCATACTTGCGATAAACGGCGTGCACGTCCGTGATTTCAAAAACTATTCTGCGGACGGCAGGCATTATTTCGGAGCATTTAAGGATAATAAAGTTAAACTTTCCGTTGGAGTAATAAGAAGTAATAAGGGTAGCGGCGACGATTATGCAAAATTCTGCATAATGAATATCGACGGCAATTCGCTTACGGCGGACGGCAGCAATAATATATCTTATAGCAATCTTAACGTAAGCGGTGTTTCTCTTACCGCTATGAATAAGAACACGCTTGTTTCGAATTTCACCCCCGTAGGTGATGGTGAACTGGTATCTTATGTTAATAACGTATCTTACGACACGTTTACTAATACCAACTTTTCCGGAGCAGGCGTAATGGTTCAGACCAGAAATAAGACGGCGGCACTTGTCAGCAATACGAAAAACGACAGTACCAACCCGATACTTATCGATTTCCCTGCCGGCAAATATGGCGCAGGTGTTAAATTTAACGGAATTATCGACGTCTCCGATAATATGGCAGGCGATACTTTAATAGAACTTGCTTTCCCCGGAGCTAACGACCAGGCAAAGGGTATTAAAATCGTTATAGAAGACGCTACAAATCCCGATAAATATATCGCGTTGTTTATTTGGCATGCATATGGCAACAATGACGCAGTAGGCGGCGCGGCTTGGCTGGCTGCTGCGGCAGGCACTTGGGAAGAATCGACTAAAGACGGAACGATTATTATAAACGAAACGGGTTTTGATACCGAAGATTATGACGGCGATTACGGTGCGGGTTTCTACCCCGTAGGCGACAAAGTTAATGCAAGCGGTTCAAGTGCAGGCAACGGCGAAGGTTGTTACTTAAACTATGCGGAAGACGGGCACACTAAAACTGATATTCGCCTTAACAGCAGTTCCAAAAACTCCGTTAAAGTACAATTTGATAACGCTAGCGGCACACTTGCGATAAACGGCGTGCACGTCCGTGATTTCAAACGTTATGCGGCAGACGGCGGTAGCAATTATTTTGACGGCTTTACGAACAATAAAGTTAAAATTTCCGTAAGTATAATGAGAACGACGAGATGCAGTACCGACGAATTTACGAGATTCTGCATAATGAATATAGACGGCAATTCGTTTGCTGCGGACGGTAGCAACAACGTCAGTTATTACGGCATAGAAAATCTTTACGACGGTAATGAAGATTACGTAGACGCAAGCAGCCTTTATTTAGGTTTTTCCAAAGTCGGCGATACGCAATACGTCAAAAGTTTATCTTACGGTGAATTTACCGGTACGTATATAAACGGCGGCGGTTTGATGGTTGAAACCAGAAACCAACCGTCAAGCGGTGCTGATACCTCTTCAGCGCTTATCAATTTGCCCGGCGGGAAATACGCCCCCGGCGTCAAACTTGATTCGGCTATCGATATTTCCGATAATACGGCAAGTGATACTTTAATAGAACTTGCTTTCCCGGGGACTAACGATAACTGGCAGGTAAGGGGTGTTAAGATAATTATAGAGGATGCGACCACCCCCGGTAAATATATTGCGTTATTTATATTGAGTGCACACGCCAACGGCGATGCGACCGGTGGCGGTGTGGCTGTATCCGCGGCAGGCACTTGGGAAGAAACGACAAAAGACGGAACGGTTTATATACAAGAGGCGGCTTTCGATACCGAAAATTATAGCGGCGGTACGGCGCGTCTCGTTAAGGTTGGCGACGCTTATGATGGTGACATGGGCGAAGGCGACTATGAAGGTTGTTTCTTAAATTATGAAGAGCACGGGCATATTAAAGCCGAGACAGAACTTGCAAGAACTTCGAAAAACACTGTAAAAGTTCAATTCGACTATGCTAACGGCGTCCTTTTGGTAAACGGCGTGCACGTCCGTGATTTCAAGCGTTATGCGGCAGACGGCGGTTCTACTTATTTTGACGGCTTTACGGACGGTAAAGTTAAGGTTTCCGTCGGTGTTTTCAGGTCGGTTAGAAAAAATACTGCCGAATTTACGAGATTCTGCATAATGAATATCGACGGCATTTCTTTGCAGAAAGTTGCTTACGGTTCACTTGCAAATAAAATCATTAACGACGGTGGGACGCTTATCAATTACAAAACTATAACGGACAGCACTACCGGCAGAACGTTTAAAGTTGTAAGTGGCGACACTTGCAACGTCGGTGAGTTGTTTGACCTTTCCGCTTCTGCTAAACACGCGGTCGGTTATAAGGTGGGCGACGACCTTCACAATATCACCGAACTTGATTCCGTGGTTATCGGTAGCGAAAACCTTACTTACGAAATAGCTTACGCGCATCTTTGGACTACAGCCGGTGCTTCTGTAAGATTAGGTTCTCGTACCGGTTTGAGATTTAAAGGTTGGTTAAAGGGTCAAAATCAAAATATTGACGAGACTGTTAATATTGTATCCGAATTCGGTATGTTGTTTGCGCCGACCGATTATCTTGTAGACCATGAATTTACTGTGGAAAACGTAGCGGAAGGATACTTAAAGAAAGTTGTGGCTGAAAGTTATGAGAAAGACTCGGATAACGACACGTATTTCTACATTACGATGAAGGATATTCAGGCGAAGAATATGGTGCGTGCTTTTTCCGTACGTTCTTACGTCAAAGTCGTTTATTACGACGACACTTACGCTTATTTCTACTCGTCTTATAGCGAAACGGATAATTCA
>CAMOVY010000041.1 GCA_946627905.1 uncultured Clostridia bacterium | reverse complement strand
GACTGGGAAGGTAATGAACTTGTGCTTTCCGACGTTATGGGCACGGACAGCGACTGCGTGTACAAGTCCATAGAAAACGGCGTGGAAAACGATTTATTGAAAGAAGCGCTTTCCCGCCTTAATAACCGCGAAAAGGAGATTATGGAACTTAGATACGGCTTAAACGGCGCGGAAGAAAAGACGCAGAAAGAAGTGGCGGATATGCTGGGCATTTCGCAGAGTTATATTTCGCGCCTTGAAAAAAAGATAATAGGCAGACTTAAAAAAGAATTTTCAAAAATGGTGTGAAAAAACCTTGACAAACCTTTCTATAATGTAATACAATTTGTTTACGCTTTAATTAAAGCGAATAACCGCCGTGCGGCAAAGGAAGGTGAAAATCGTGAGTATAGTGAGAGTCGGTGAAAACGAAAATCTCGACAGCGCTTTGAGACGTTTTAAGAGAAAATGTTCCAGAGACGGGATTATCGGCGACCTTCGTAAAAAAGAATTTTACGAGAGCCCTTCCGTAAAGAGAAAGAAGAAGTCCGAAGCGGCGAGAAAGAGAAGCATTAAAGGCTGACACAAAAGAAACCTATCGTTATAAAACGGTAGGTTTTATTTTACCCGCGCGAAATTTGTCGGGTTTTGTAAATCGTTTTTGATAGGGGAATAGTAATGGAAGAAAAAACGCTTAAACAGTACGCAAAAGAAGCCAAGTTAAGGCTTAAAAACGGGTTCTGGCAGAATTATCATAAAGATTTGGGAGAAAAGATAGAAAAGGCGAGCGAAGCGGGCGTCGCCCCGTCTAAAGTAAAAGAATATTATACCTACGTCGTTTCGGAAAACATAAAAAACCGTAAAGACGACGAAGAGTTTTATTTGAAAGTCAAAAAAATTCTGGACGAAGAAGGGGAGATTTCGGACGCGATAGGCAGGCTTACCGATAAGCCTGCGTTCAATAAGATGACATATGCCGAACGGCAGAAATACACGCTTACCCTTTCGGAGCGCTACCTTAAAGCCGTGGAGCGGTATAGAGAGGAAAAGGCGCTTATGTTTGCAAACTGAATTATATAAATGCTTTATTGTTTAAAAATTTTCCCCGTCCGTAAGCATTTACGGACGGGGAAACGTTTATTTGAATCTCAGTTAGATTTTAACGTAAACCGCTTTAGCCAACCCGTTTTCAATGAGTTTCTTGTCTGACATAGCGGGGAATTTGTACGTTGCCGCAACGAAATTCTTTTTAGCGGGTAAACCTTCGCAAACTGCGTCGATAAGTTCTTTAGCGAACTTTACGCCCCTTTCCGATTTGATTTTAATCATCATAGGCGTGTCGGCGAATTTCTTTTTCTTGCTCATATCGTGCGGATAGTATTTGGTGCCCGCATATTTTTTGGGGTCAAGCGCAAGATATGCAACCATCGTTTTGCCCCTGAACGCAATCTTAACAGCCTTTTGTCTGCCGATATTGAAACTGTCGAAATGCCAACTTACTCTGGAATTTACACGATTATACGAAAGCAGGTGGTTTTTAATGTCGTTGTAGAATTCTTTCTGTTCTTTCGTAGCCTGCGACATTTTGCCGACGAAACTCTTCTGAATAACCTTGCGGCTGTCTCCTTCCGGTTTCGCTTTGGGTGCGGCAACGGGTTTAGTAGCGGCTTTTTTAGCGGGCTTTTCTTCTTTGATTGCTTCCGCTTTCTTTTCCGCTACAGGTGCTGCTTCCACGGGGGTTGCTACCGTTTCGGTCGCCGCAACAGCTTCTGCTTTATTGTCTTTTTTCTTAGAACGGGTTATGAATTGACCGGTTATAGCCATAATGATAATTTTGATAAGCATATAAACGATTACGATGGCGATAAGTGCCGCTAACAAAATCGCAAGGAATATACCGAGCATTATCAAAAGACTTATGAACGGGTTTGCGGAGTTGGAGCCGTAAAGCGAGAACGCACCGGCAAAATAAGAAATAACCACAATAACCGCCGCTATAAGCACGAGTACGCCGTAGAACATAATGAAATAGAAAGTGCGGGTCTTTTTCTCGGTCGAGAACAGTTCGGGATTTTCCTTTACTTTGTTCGCAACGAACTTGGGCGCAACTATGTTGCCTATAACGATAGTAAGCGTCAATGTCGCAAGAATAATAAACAATACCCAAGCACCGGACGTAACGTTATATCTTTCCACGCCGAATAAATCCATCAAATCGGCAATTACGTTGTTGTTAAGGAAAGACAGGTGTTCGTTTCTGAACGAGTTGTCTTCATCGATTAAGAACATCGACAAGGTTGCAAACGCAATCAGTACGAGGTACAAAATGTTTCTTACGCGCTTATATTTGAATACGGAAAATACACGCGCGAAAATGTTTTTGCTGGCTTTTTCGTTTTTCATAAAACCACTCCTTACTAATATATATTTTATGGAATAATTTAAAATTCCATCATATAACAAACATATTTTAGCAAAGCAGTATTGAAAAGTCAATAAAAACGGCAAAATTTTTGGCAAAAAACGCAACAAAATGATAAATCTGGCAAAAAATCAATAAAAAACGGGTGGGGTTTTTATAAAATTACCGCGATAAAAACAGCGGCGCAGGAAAGCACGGCGACTATAATAAGCGAAAGACGAAACGCCGCGGCGATAAGCGCAACGGCTGTTCCTATAAGCGCAGCGTAAAAGTTGTCGGTCGAATACAGTATAAACGGAAACGTCATGCCGGAGAGCACGGCGTAGGGGATATAGAACAACAGACTTTTTATGTATCTAGACATAATCTTTTTTCGGAAAAACACCAGCGGCAACATGCGGATAAGGTAGGTTATGCCCGCCATTGCGAAAAGCAGAATAAACATTTGCGCAAGTTCACTCATCATAATCCTCCTTTACGGGGAAGACTGCCGCCGCCACGGCGGCGGAGATAACCGCGCAGATTATTATTGCAAGACCTTCCGAAAGATTGTTCTTTATAAACGGCACGTAATAGCATACGCAACTTAAAACCGCCGCGAGCGCTACGGTAAAGAAAATATTTAAAGCCCTTACCGCGGGCGGGAAGATTATGGCGATAAACATAGCGTAAAGGGCAATTTTTAAAGCCGCCTGTAAGTTTGCGGGCAATACGTCGCCCGCAAAAGCACCCAGCACCGTTCCGAGCGTCCAGCCTATATACGGCAATACCGCAAGTCCCATAAAATACTTAAAATTTATTTTCTGCCGTTTTGAAATCGATACGGCGAAAATTTCGTCGGTGATAAACGCGGCGGCTATAAGCCGTTTGCCCGTAGTAAACGAATAATCGGCTTTTTGCGACAGGGAAACGCCCATAAGAAAATAACGGGAGTTTATAACGAGTTGCACGAGCATTATTTCCGCAACAGAGCCCAAAGCGGCAATTATTTTAACCCCCGCAAGTTGTCCCGCGGAAGTTAAGTTCGTCATAGAAATAAGGGTACTGAAAAGGGCAGGCAAGCCCAAAAGGCTTGCCTGAACGCCGAACGCGAACGCCACCGAAAGATATCCTAGCCCTATCGGCAGTCCGTCTTTTATTCCGTTTCTGAATTTTAATGGGGATTGTTCCATATTTTGGAGATGATTTTTATTCTTCGGCGGATTTATCCCGCTTTTTTGCCTTTGCCGCACGTCTTTTGCTTTTGGTCTTGTCTATTTTTTTATTTATGTCGTCCAGCATTTCGCGTAAATGCGATTTTTCCGTTTTGCGCGTTTTTTCCACCCGTTCTTTTAGCGGGGCGGAATTATAAGGCATAACGACTTCGTCCGTGCGCGAACGCACTTCGAGTTGCGTATACGGTACGGAAATACCGTTTTTCTTAAATTCGTTATACGCAGTCTCCATTACGTAATAATATACTTCCCAGTAATCCGCGGAATCGCACCAGCAGTTTGCGAAAAAGTCCAAACTGCTACTGTTCAGCGTTTTAAGGCGGCAGAACGGCGCGGGGTCAAGATAAATCCGCCCGTCGCTTTTCATAACGTCAATGACGGTGGATTTGACCTTTTCCACATCCGACTCGTACGCTACCGAAAAGGTAAAGTTTACTCTGCGTATGGGGTTTGCGCCGAAATTGACTACCGCGCTGTTGACGATTGTGGAGTTTGGTATGGTTATTCTCTTATTGTCGGGCGTAGTAAGGGTTGTAAACAGAAAATTTATTTCGGTGATAGAGCCTTCCGCGTCGCCCACGGTGATATAGTCGCCTTTTTTAAACATTCTCATTGAAATGATGACTATACCGTTTGCAAGGTTCGATATATTCGACTGGAGCGCCATACCGACTGCAAGCACGACTGCGGAAACGGCGGTAAGCATACCCGTTATTTCCACGCCGATAAGGCTTAAAAGTACGAGAATAAGTATCAGCCACAACGTAAATTTAATTATTGCAAGCAAAAATTTCTGCGTTATTTTTTCGGTTTTGGCGCGGGTAAAAATTCCGGAAAAAATCACCAACAGGATTTTTATCACAATCATACCGATAATAAGCGTTGCAAAAAAGGTGATTACCGACATATAATTATCCGAAAAATACTCTTTTATGCTTTGCCAGATAGCCGCAAAATCCATACTCTTCTCCTTCAGCGGATTTTAAAAACCTACGCGCGTATTTAAAAACAGTATAATATCGGGCGTAAAAAAAGTCAAGTTTTTAGTATCCGCGCTGTAAAAATCAGTTGACAAAGCCCCGTAAAATTTACTATAATGTGTAAAAAGGAGCAAAAAATGGCAATCCGTTTTTACTTTTATTTCGGATATTACTTTAAAAAACCATGTTGATATAATATCGGTTATTTTTTGCTTGTAAATTTTTTATAAATTCAGACTTTAATGACCGATTTAAAATCGGTCGTTTTTATTTTTACAAAGAAGGTGCGTTTATGATTATAGTTATCAAGAAAAACAGCGATAAAAAACAGTTTGACAATCTTGTCAGATGGGTAAAAAGTCAGGGCGTTGATACGGACGTTTCGGTCGGCAGCAATTCCACCGTTTTGGGGCTTGTGGGCGACACGTCTAAAATCGACATAGATTTGGTAAGGTCGCTTGATATTGTCGAAGACGTAAAGCGTATCCAAGAACCCTATAAATGCGTAAACCGCAAATTCCACCCCGACGACACGATAGTGGACGTCGGCGGAGTGAAATTCGGCGGAGATAACTTTCAGATAATCGCAGGGCCGTGTTCCGTGGAATCGGAAAAGCAAATCGTTTTCGTCGCCGAAGAAGTTAAAAAGGCGGGCGCTTCGGTGCTGCGCGGCGGCGCGTTTAAGCCCAGAACTTCGCCGTACTCCTTTCAGGGGCTTCGGGAAGACGGCATAAAACTTTTGCTTAAAGCCAAGGCGGAAACGGGTATGCCGATAATAACGGAAATAATGAGCATACGGCACATAGACTTGTTCCGCGACGTGGATATAATACAGATAGGCGCGCGCGATATGCAGAACTTCGAACTGTTAAAAGAAGTCGGCAGGCTACATAAACCCGTTATGTTAAAGCGCGGGCTTGCAAACACCGTCGAAGAGTGGCTTATGAGCGCCGAGTATATTATGAGCGAAGGTTGCAAAGACATTATTCTTTGCGAGCGCGGCATAAGAACTTTCGAACCGTACACGAGAAACACGCTCGACTTATCGGCGATACCTTTACTTAAAGAACTTACGCACTTGCCCGTGGTCGTAGACCCGTCGCACGCTTCGGGACTTTCAAGGCTTGTAAAGCCGTTGTCGCTGGCGGCTGTCGGCGCGGGGGCGCACGGACTTATGATAGAAGTTCATAACGACCCGATGCACGCGCTTTGCGACGGCGCGCAGTCAATCCGCCCCGAAGAGTTTAAGGACATAGTGGAAAAAATAGACGTTATGCTTCCCCTCGTCAATAAGCACAGAACGGTATGAAAATCGGCATAGTCGGTATGGGGCTTATGGGCGGCTCTTTCGGGCGCGCGCTCGTAAAAAAAGGACATACCGTGTACGGGTTCGACTTAAGCGACGAAGTTATGCTAAAATGCGAACTTCTGCACGCGTTTACCGCACCCTTGACTAAAGACAACGCGGGGGAAGTGGATTTACTTGTCGCCGCGGTAAATCCGAGTAAGTTTGAAAAAGCGATAACGCCCTTTTTACCGCTGTTAAAGCGCGGCGCTACAGTTTCGGATTTTTGCGGCGTTAAAAGAGTTATAGTAAAAACAATGCGCGAACTGTCAAACAAGTTTACGGACTTGAATTTTATCGGCGCGCACCCTATGGCGGGCAGGGAATATTCGGGCATAGAACACTCGTCAATCACTTTGTTTGAAAAAGCGTCTATGATACTCGTGCCCGTAAAAGCGGATATATTCACGGTAGACGCCGTTAAGGAATTTTATCTTTCGGTAGGTTTTTCGCGCGTGGTGATAACGGACGCGGACTTTCACGATGAAGTTATCGCCTACACTTCGCAACTTTGCCATATAGTTTCCAACGCGTTTATACTGAATAATCAGGCGGAAAACCGCTTGGGTTATTCGGCGGGGAGTTTCAGGGATTTAACGAGAGTTGCGCGTATGAACCCCGCGTTGTGGACGGAACTTATTGCGCTTAACCGCGACAACGCTATTTCCGAACTCGACGAGTTTATAGGCAATCTCAATAAATACCGCAAGGCTATCGCGGAAGAAGATTACGAAACGCTTTCGCGTTTGTTTTCCGCGGGCAACGATAGGAAAATCCGCATAGAACAGGGGAGAAACGACAATGTATGAGTTAAAAGTACGCGCTTCTAAAACGTACGGTATAACGATAGCGGAGAATTTAAGTCTGTTTACCGAACGGGTTTTGCCGCTAATTACGGGCGCAAGCGTAGCGATAATTACCGACGATAAGGTAAGCGCGTTGTACGGCGGCGCTTTGGACGGGTTTTTTACCGCCAAGCGGGTAATAAAAATCGTGATACGGCACGGGGAAAAAAGTAAAAACGCCGCTAATTACTTAAAGATAATAAACGCGCTTGCGGAAAATGGCTTTACGCGAGAAGATACCGTTATCGCGTTAGGCGGCGGGGTTATCGGCGATATCGCGGGGTTTGCGGCTTCTACGTATATGCGCGGAATAACGCTTATTCAAGTGCCGACAACCCTTCTTGCCGCGGTGGACTCTTCGGTAGGCGGAAAAACGGCGATTGACCTTAACGCGGGCAAAAATCTCTGCGGAACTTTCTATCAGCCGTCCGCCGTGTATATAAATACGGGATTTTTGAAAACCCTTCCCGTTAAAGAGATTAAAAACGGGCTGGGCGAAGTGATAAAGTACGCGTTTTTATCCGATACGGTAAGAAAAGAAGATATAGGCGATATAAACGCCGCGCTTATTTATAAGTGTCTTAAAATAAAGCGCGATATAGTGGAAAAGGACGAAAAAGAAAGCGGCTGCCGCGCGCTACTTAACTTGGGGCATACCGTAGGGCACGCGATAGAACGCCTTTCGGGCTACAAACTGTCGCACGGGGCGTGCGTTGCGAAAGGTATGGTTTACGCGGTGGAAGTGTCAAAGCGTATTTACGGGCTTTCGGACGAAACGGTTTCAAATATGTACGCGTTATTGAAAAGCGGAAAACACGATTTAAGTTGCGGCTATTCTGCGGAAAGCATAGCGCGGCAATTAGCCGCGGACAAAAAACGGTACGGCGACAGAGTGAATTTTATCGCCGTAAAAGATATAGGCAAGGCGGAGATAGTAAAAATCAAAATTTCCGACCTTAAAACTATGATGGAAGATTATGAAAGTAGTTTTAAGTCCGTTTAAAGCGGACGGGGAAGTTTTTGCACCGCCTTCTAAATCCTACGCGCACAGATATATTATTGCGGCGTTTCTCGCGGGTAAAAAGTGCGTTATAGAAAACGTCGGTTTTTCGGACGACGTTTTTGCTACCGTTGCCGCGATAACAAGTTTAGGCGGCATTATCGAAAAGAACGGCGATACCGTTATAGTAAACGGTAGAAAACCCGTAAAACAAGCGACGGTAGATTGCGGGGAAAGCGGTTCTACTATGCGTTTTTTAATGCCCGTGGCGGCGGCACTCGGGATTGATGCGCTCTTTACGGGAAAAGGTAAACTTATGTTCCGCCCCGTGGAAGATATCGCCGCGGCGGTAAACGGACACGGTGCGACGATTTTAAATCATACTGTCAGCGGACAACTTACGTGCGGAAAGTATTATCTTAACGGCAATTTAAGTTCGCAGTTCGCGTCGGGACTGCTGTTCGCGCTTTCCGCTTTAAGCGGAGATAGCGAAATAATATTTACGGGCGACACGGTAAGCAAGGGCTATATAGATATAACCGTAAGCGTATTAGAAGAGTTCGGCGTGGAAATTTCAGAGACGGCGACGGGTTATAAAATCAAAGGCGGTTTTAACCCGCCCGAAAAAGTATCGGTAGAAGGCGACTGGTCGGGCGCGGCTTTCCCGCTTGCGATAGGCGCGCTGTGCGGTAAGGCTACGGTAAATAATCTTAAATATCCGTCTTTACAGCCCGACTGCGCTATTTTGGATATATTGCAAAATTTCGGCGCAAAGGTGTCTGTCGGAAAGGGTAAAATCACCGTTGAAAAGGGCGCGCTTTGCGGTATAGAAGAAATTTGTTGCGAAAATTTCCCAGATATAGCGCAGGTTATATGTTCCGTCGCGGCTTTTTGCAAAGGCAAAACGCGGCTTACGGGCATAAACAGGCTTAAAATAAAGGAAAGCGACAGGATAGCGGCAATTATAAACACGCTTAAAACGTGCGGCATCCGCGCGACATACGACGGCGCGGCGCTTACCGTTTACGGCGGCACGCCCAAAGGCGGCACTTTTGACGGTGGCAAAGACCACCGCACGGTAATGAGCGCGGCGGTAATCGCTTGCTCGGCGAACGGAGTTTCAACCGTGGACGGCGCGGAATACTGCGCAAAATCGTATCCTTCGTTTTTTGGAGATATAAAACTTTTAGGGGGCAAAGCCGATGTCAATATATAACGGCAAAAAACTCCGTATAGAAATTTACGGGGAATCCCACGCGGAAAAAATA
>CAMOVY010000040.1 GCA_946627905.1 uncultured Clostridia bacterium | reverse complement strand
GCGGCAGAATCCGGCGAAATCAACGCGCTTATAGACAGCGGCAAATTAAACTATATAGTATATACGGGCGCGGTAAAAGACGCGACGATGGGCGACTATATCGAACTGCACCGCAAAGCGATGTTAAAATCCGTTCCGTGTTTAACTTCGCTTGACACCGCTAACGCTTTAGCGGAAATGATAGCCAGCAGGTTTAACGAAAAGAACACGGAACTCGTCGACATCTGCGCTATGCGGAAAGAAAAGAGTATTATAAAGTTCGTAAAAATGCACTCTTGCGGCAACGACTATATATTTATCGACAACAGAAACGGCGCGATAACCTGTCCGGAATCTTTATGCGTTAATCTCTGCGCGCCGTATTACGGTATCGGCGGGGACGGAATAGTGCTTATAGAAAATTCGGACAAAGCCGCCGCAAAGATGCTTTCTTTCAACAAAGACGGAAGTCTGAGCCAAATGGCGGGCAACAATATCCGTTGCGTGGCTAAATACCTGTACGATAACGGCATAAAAGTTTCGGAAAAAATGCAAATCGAGTGCGCGGGCAGGGTATACGACCTTTCGCTTTTCATAAGGGGAAATAAAGTCGGTTCGGTGTCCGTCAATATGGGTAAGGCGGACTTTGCGCCAAAATCAATCCCTTGCGCGGTTAAAAAAGATAAGATAATAAATTATCCGTATACCGTTTGCGGAAAAACGTTCAATATAACTTGCCTTTCGGTCGGCAACCCGCATTGTGTGGTTTTCGATGAAGAAATCGATTTTTTAGACGTTAAAAAATTCGGTCGTGCGCTTGAGAACGCGGCGATTTTCCCCGATAAAACCAACGTGGAATTTGTTAAGGTTGTCGGCAGAAACGATTTGCGCCTGCGCGTATGGGAGCGCGGCAACGGCGAAACGCTTGCCTGCGGCACGGGCGCGGCGGCGGCAACCGTCGCGGCAATAATAAACGGCTATTGCGATAAGGGTAAGGATATTACGGTAAGGCTTGCGGGTGGCAAACTTACCGTAAATTACGACGGCGAAAACGTGGTTTTAACGGGTGAAACCACCGAAGTATTTAAAGGCGAATTCGAGTATTAACCGGATATTTTACGAATTTATCTTAAAATTTTATACGGCGGACGGAAAAAATTTTTTCAATCCGCCGTTTTTTCGTTGACTTTAGCACTTTAGCGTGATAAAATGATAATGTAATAAAGGAGATGAGAGTATGTCGGATTATCATAACCGTTCGATAGATAATTTATTCAAGGTGATATCGGGTATAAACACCGTAAAAGATTGCTATGCGTTTTTTGAAGATTTATGCACCATCAAGGAAATACAGGATATGGCGCAGCGGCTTGAAACGGCGATTTTGTTAAGCAAGGGCGAAAACTATCAGAACATTTCGCAAAAGGTAGGCGTATCGAGCGCGACCATAAGCAGGGTAAACCGTTGCTTAAATTACGGCAGCGGCGGCTACAGGGCGGCGATTCGCGAAATTTCGGCAAGGAACGAAAAAGATGAAGATAAACGATAATTTACTTTTAAATAGTGAAAAGATAATATTCGCGTTGCGTTCGCTTTACTCCGAATACGGGTATAAGCCTTACCGCATGAGTAAGTTCGAAGAGTACGATTTGTACGCGGAAAACAAAGAGTTTTTAGTGTCCGATAACGTGATAACTTTTACCGATACCGACGGTAAACTTATGGCGTTAAAGCCGGACGTCAGTCTTTCTATAATAAAGAACGGCAGAAATTCGGGCGAAAAAATCAACAAAGTGTATTACAGCGAAAGCGTGTACAGGAAATCGGGCGGCGAAGGCTCTTTTAAAGAGATAATGCAGACGGGATTAGAGTGTTTCGGCGTTATTTCCGATAAAGACATCACCGAAGTGATACTGCTTGCCGCAAAAAGTTTAATGACGCTGAAAGAAAACTGCGTTTTGGACGTTTCGGATATCGGCGTTATAGGCGCGGTAGTTTCGGAATTTAATTTGTCAGACGCGGCTAAAAAATCCCTTTACGGTGCGATTAGCGAAAAGAACGCGCACGAAGTTTCGGCAATTTGCGAAAAGAACGGCGTGGCAAAGGATAAGGCGGCTTTTCTTACCGAACTGCTTGCGGTAAGCGGACCTATTAAAACCGCGACCGCAAAACTTGTAAAAACGCTTGACAAGGCGGGGAAAACGCCGATTGCCGATAATTTTATTTCCACGCTTAAAACGCTTTCAAAAAGCGACGCGGCAGACGTTATTCGCCTTGACTTTTCGGTTATAGGCAACGTGAACTATTATAACGGCACGGTGTTTAAGGGGTTTGTAAACGGCGCGCCCGAAGCGGTGCTCTCCGGCGGGCAGTACGATAAACTTATGCGTAAGTTCGATAAGAATTTCAAGGCGATAGGTTTTGCGGTGTACGTGGACGCTTTAGAACGCGTGAATTTGACGGACAGCGGCGACAATGCGTGCGGGGACGGGTATCTTAACGTTGCGCTACCTAAAGGCAGGCTGGGCGAAAAAGTTTACGCACTTTTTGCCGCCGCGGGGTACGAGTGCCCTTCGGTATTAGAACAGAACAGAAAACTTATATTTGAAAATCCCGAAAAAAAGGTGCGGTATTTTTGGGTAAAGCCGTCGGACGTCGCCATTTACGTAGAGCGCGGCGCGGCGGACGTCGGCGTTGCGGGTAAAGATATACTGCTTGAATACCGCCCCAACGTATACGAACTTTTAGACTTAAAAGCGGGCAAGTGTAAAATGGCTGTCGCGGCTAAAAAAGGGTTTTGCGACAATAAGACCGAAACTTTAAGGGTTGCAACCAAGTTTACGCGCATCGCAAAGGAATATTACCTTTCGGAAAAGGGCAGGGATATAGACGTTATAAAACTTAACGGTTCAATCGAACTTGCGCCCATATTAGGGCTTTCGGACGTGATAGTCGATATCGTGGAAACGGGTGAAACCTTAAAGGAAAACAACCTTGCGGTAGTAGAAGATATCGTTCCGATAAGTGCGCGGCTTATCGCCAACAAGGCGTCGGCAAAATTCAAGGAAAAAGCGATAAAAAGTCTGGCAAACGGAATTGCCGCGGAGATAAAATATGATAAAAATATTGAACTATAACACGCTAAAGCCCGAAGAGATTTTTGCAAGACCTAACGGGCTTAAAGACGTATCGGCTACCGTTTCGGATATAATAACAAGGGTAAAAATCGGCGGAGATGCCGCGCTTAAAGAATTATGTAAAAAATTCGACGGGGCAGACTTAAAATCGCTTGAAGTAGATAAAGAAGAAATTGCCGCCGCGGTAAATAGTGTAGAACCCGCATTTTTGCGCGTTTTAAAACAAGCGGCGGCGAATATAAAAAAGTTTCACTCAAAACAAAAGCGTAAAGGCTTTTCTATCCGTAAAAAAGACGGAACGGTTATCGGGCAGAAGATAACGCCGATAGAAAGGGCGGGCATATACGTGCCGGGGGGTACGGCGGCTTATCCGTCTACCGTGCTTATGGACGCCATACCCGCAAAAATCGCGGGAGTTAAGGAAATAATAATGACTACCCCGCCCGATAAAAACGGCAATATAAACCCCGCGGTGCTTGCGGCGGCGTTTATTGCGGGCGTGGATAGAATTTTCAAAGTCGGCGGGGCGCAGGCAATAGCGGCGCTGGCGTTCGGAACGGAAAGTATCCCCGCGGTAAACAAGATAGTAGGACCGGGAAACGCGTTCGTTGCCGAAGCGAAAAAACAGGTTTTCGGCAAAGTCGCTATCGATATGATAGCAGGACCGAGCGAGATTTTAATAGTCGCGGACGGAAAATCAAATCCCGTTTTCGTAGCGGCGGATTTATTGTCGCAGGCGGAGCACGACAAAATGGCGAGTGCGGTTTTAATCACAAATTCCGACGCACTTGCTGTGCAGGTCAGCGCGGAAATCGAAAGGCAGCTGGAATTGTTGCCGCGCAAAGAAATAGCACGGGCTTCAATAGACGATAACGGCAAAATAATCGTTGCGGATAGTATCGATAAAGCGATAGAAATATCCAACGAAATAGCGCCCGAACACTTGGAACTCTGTCTTGACGAGCCGTTTAAGTATCTTGACAAGGTAGTAAACGCGGGTTCGGTGTTTTTAGGAAGATTTTGCCCCGAAGCGCTCGGCGATTATTTTGCAGGACCTAACCACACGCTTCCGACTTCGGGTACGGCAAAGTTTTCAAGTCCTTTATCCGTGGACGATTTTATAAAGAAAACGCAGTTTACCTATTACACGAAAGAAGCGCTTTTTAAGGTTTCCGATAAAATAGCGCGGTTTGCGAAAAAAGAAGGCTTGACCGCCCACGCAAACAGCGCGACGGTAAGGAGCGGAAAATAATTATGAGTAAATTTACAGGAAAAAGATTAAACGGCATAACGCCGTATGTCGCGGGCGAACAGCCGCAGGATAAACAATATATAAAATTAAACACCAACGAATCGCCGTTCCCGCCGTCGCCCTTTGCGCAGCGTCTTGCGCGTGAAAGTGCGGGGGATATGCTTTTATACCCCGACCCCGAATACAGTACGCTTTGCAATATCGCCGCGGAAAAGCTTAGCGTAAAGGCAAGCGAAATACTTTTCACCAACGGTTCGGACGAAGCGTTGAACTTTGCGTTTATCGCCTTTTGCGGGTATGATACGCCCGCGGTATTTCCCGATATAACTTACGGGTTTTATCCCGTGTTTGCGGCACTTAACGGCGTTCCGAAAAAGGTTATACCGCTTAAAGACGATTTTACGATAGACGTAAAAGACTATTTTAACGCGGGCGGCACGGTATTTATCGCAAACCCCAACGCGCCGACGGGTATTGCCCTAAAAAAATCCGATATTGAAAAAATATTGATAAACAATCCTGAAAACGTAGTCGTTATAGACGAAGCGTACGTGGATTTCGGTGCGGAAAGTTGCGTTTCGCTTATAAATAAATACGATAACCTTATTATAACGCAGACTTTTTCAAAGTCCCGCTCTATGGCGGGGGCAAGGCTGGGGCTTGCGATTGCTAACGAAAGCCTTATAAACGATTTGAAAACGGTCAAATTTTCGACTAATCCGTATAACGTAAGCCGTATGAGTGCCGCGGCGGGTATCGGCGCTATAACCGACGAAGAATATTTTAAGACTAACTGCGCGGCTATAATAAAAACGCGCGCGGCGTTTACGGACGGGCTTAAATCGTTAGGTTTTACCGTTTTGCCGTCTACCGCAAATTTCGTATTTGCCAAAAACGGAAATTTAAGCGGCGAAAAACTGTATTCGGAACTTAAAACACGCGGGATACTCGTGCGCTATTTTAATATTCCGCGTATAAAAGATTTCGTGCGAATAACGATAGGCGATAATAAAGATATGGAAAAAACGCTTGGCGCTATTTCCGAAATATTGAAGGTGATAAAATGAGAGTTGCGGAAATAAACAGAAAGACTGCCGAAACGGATATTTATCTGTACCTTAATTTAGACGGCACGGGCAAAAACCAAATAGATACGGGTTGCGGGTTTTTAGACCATATGCTTACGCTTTTTTCCGCGCACTCTAAATTCGATTTGACGGTTAAGTGCAAGGGCGATACCTACGTAGACTATCACCACACGGTGGAAGATATAGGCATCGCTTTGGGTTCTGCTTTTAACGCGGCGCTCGGCGACAAAAAAGGTATACATCGCTACGGCGATACTATTCTCGCTATGGACGAAGCGTTAATACTTACTTCGGTGGACTTTTCGGGCAGAACGTATTTAGGCTACTCTTTTAAAATACCTACCGAAAAAGTCGGTGATTTCGATACCGAACTTACCGAAGAATTCTGGTACGGGTTTGTGAGAAAAGCGGAGTGCGCGTTGCATTTAAGGACGCTTGCGGGTACTAATTCGCACCACATAATAGAAGGCGCTTTTAAGTCGGCGGCTAAAAGCCTTAAACAGGCAACCGAACTCGATATGCGCTATATTAACGAAATACCGTCCACTAAAGGGGTGCTTTAATGACCGTTATTATCGATTACGGGGTGGGCAATCTCTTTTCTCTTTTATCGTCCTTTGCGGCGATAGGCGAAAAGGCAAAGGTCTCTTCGGATAAAAATGAGATAGAAAACGCGGACAGAATTTTACTCCCCGGCGTCGGTGCGTTTTCTGACGCGGCTTATAAACTCGAAACAAGCGGCTTAAAAAACGCACTCTATAGCGCGGCTGAAAAGGGCGTGCCGATTATGGGCGTGTGTTTAGGCATGCAACTTTTGTTCGATAAAAGTTATGAATACGGCGAGTACCAAGGTCTGGGGTTTATTTCGGGCGAAATTCGCCCCATATCGGATTTTATTCCGAAAGATTTAAAAATTCCGCATATCGGTTGGAATAAACTTAACGTTATAAAACAGCACCCGCTTTTGAAATACACGGGCAATAACGATTTTGCCTATTTCGTGCACTCTTATTGTGCTGTAGACTGTAAAAATAGCGTTCTGGCAACTACCGAATACGGCGCGGAACTTACCGCCGTCGTGGCGAAAGCGAACGTTATGGGTTGCCAGTTTCACCCCGAAAAAAGCGGGGAATCGGGGCTAAAAATTCTCAAAGCGTTTTGCGAACTGAAAAGGGGCGACTTATGAAAATTTTTCCCGCAATAGATATATATGAAGGTAGCGCGGTTCGGCTTTTTAAGGGCGATTATAACAAAAAAACCGTGTACGGCAACCCCCTTATTGTCGCGGCGGATTTTGTGGCGTGCGGCGCGACGGCAATTCACGTAGTGGATTTGGAAGGCGCTTTGCTTGGCGACACGCCTAATTTTGATTTGATAGTAGAAATCAAAAAACAGTCGGGGCTTTTTATAGAAGTCGGCGGCGGCGTGAGAGATGAAAAGACGATAGCAAAATATCTTAACGCAGGTATCGACAGGGTGATTTTAGGTACTGCGGCGGTGAACGATAAAGAATTATTCAAAAACGCCGTCAAAGCGTACGGCAATAAGATAGCGGTGGGAATAGACGTTAAAGACGGGTTCGTTGCTATAAAGGGCTGGACGGAAAAGTCCGAAAGAACGCTGTCGGATTTCTGCGCCGAAGTGGTTGCCGCGGGCGTAAAGACGGTTATTTGTACCGATATATCGAAAGACGGGGCAATGGTCGGCACAAACGCTAAAATGTATAAAGAACTTTCCGCAAAGTTCCCGATAAATTTTATAGCGTCGGGCGGGGTTTCTTCTTCCGACGATATAAAAGCCCTGCGTGATTTAGGGCTTTACGGCTCTATTATAGGCAAAGCCTACTATACGGGCGCGATAGACTTAAAAAAGGCGATAGAGATTGCAAAATGATAACTAAAAGGATAATTCCGTGCCTTGACGTAAAAGACGGCAGGGTGGTAAAAGGAATAAATTTTACGGGGCTTAAAGAAATTTCTTCGCCCGTAGAACTTGCTAAATATTACAGCGAAAACGGTGCGGACGAACTTGTGTTTTACGATATAACCGCGTCTTCCGACGGGCGAAAGATTTTTACGGATATTCTTTGCGAAACGGCAAAGAACGTATTTATTCCGCTTACCGTAGGCGGCGGCATAAATTCGCTTGACGACTTCGACAGAGTGTTAAAGTGCGGCGCGGATAAAGTGAGCGTAAATTCCGGCGCGCTGAAAAATCCCGACCTTATCGGTAGCGCGGCTAAACTCTACGGCAATCAATGCGTGGTGCTTTCCGTCGATATTAAAAGGGTAAACGGCGTTTTTACCGTGTTTGCCAAAGGCGGCAGGGAAAATACGGGGCTTGACGCTATAGAGTGGATAAAGCGCGGCGTGGACGACGGCGCAGGTGAAATAGTCGTAAACTCGATAGATACCGACGGGGTTAAAAACGGGTTTGATATCCCCATGCTTAAAGCGGTGTGCGACGCGGTGAACGTGCCCGTTATAGCTTCCGGCGGCGCGGGTAAAGTCGACGACTTTATAACGCTTTTTAAAACGCTTCCGAAAGTGGACGCGGGGCTTGCGGCTTCGGTATTCCATTTCGGCGAAATAAAAATAAAAGATTTAAAAATACAGATGCAAGAAAACGGCATTTGCGTAAGATTATAAGGAGAAAGTATGTTGGATATCAAAACGCTTAAATTCGACGAAAACGGGCTTATTCCCGCAATAGTAGTGGACAACGTGTCTAAAAAAGTTTTAACCCTTGCCTATATGAACGAAGAAAGCCTTAAAGCGACTATGGAAAAAGGCTTAACTTGCTTTTGGAGTAGGAGCAGAAAAGAACTTTGGACGAAGGGCGAAACCAGCGGGAATTACCAGCATGTAGTTTCTATAACCGCCGACTGCGATAGAGACGCGCTGGTGGTTTTAGTCGAAAAGGACGGACCAGCCTGCCATCTCGGCACGGATTCCTGCTTTAACGATAAAGTATACGAAAGCGAAGAACTAAAAGAGTTTTCCTACGAGAGTTTAATGGAACTCATAAAGGGCAGAAAGACGGACAAAAAAGAAGGTTCGTATACTACTTATCTTTTTGAAAAGGGCAGGGATAAAATCCTTAAAAAGGTGGGCGAAGAAAGCACAGAAGTAATAATTGCTGGCAAGGCGGGCGACAAAAAGGAAACCGTTTACGAGATAGCAGACCTAACGTATCACGTTATGGTTTTAATGATAGACATGGGCATTTCGCTTGAAGATATATTTAAAGAACTTGCGTCGCGCCACGTTATAGACAAAAAAGTCAAACAGGAAAAGATGGTATGAAACCGTTTTGCGACTATCACGTTCACACCGTTTTCAGCGACGGTAAAAATACGCCTGAAGAGATGGTGAAAGCGGCTATAGAAAAGGGAATTTCCGAGTTGGGCTTTTCCGACCACTCTTATACCTTTTTCGACGAAAGTTATTGTATAAAACGCGATAAAATCACCGAGTATAAGCGTGAAATAGCGCGGTTAAAGGATAAATACAAAGATAAGATAAAAATCCTTTGCGGAGTGGAGCAGGATTATTATTCGCAAGAGAGTACCGACGGGTACGACTATGCAATAGGTTCTGTGCATTACGTAAAGGCGGGCGAAAAATAT
>CAMOVY010000039.1 GCA_946627905.1 uncultured Clostridia bacterium | reverse complement strand
GTAGCATCGTTCCCGCAATATCTGAAACGGAAACGGTTTTAGCCCCGCACTCTATCGCGGCGCTTATCGCCTGATACAAAAATTCCGGTTCGGCGCGCGTCGCGTCTTCCAAAGAAACTTCTACGTCTTCGCATAAAGACGCCGCTTTTAAGGTAAGGGTTTTTAAAAGTTCCAACACTACGGCGGGCTTTTTGCCGAAGTTGTATTCCATAAGTATGGGCGAAGCGGGTATAACCACGTTGAGCCGCGCGCGCTTTGCGCCCGCGATAAGCGCGTAATTTGCTTCCACCTGTTCGGGCGTGCCGCCCGCCACGCAGGAAACCACAGACTTTGCCACGCAGTTGCACACGGTTTTTATAAGTATTTCGTCCGCCTTGCCGCTTTTCGGAAAGTCTAACTCTATCACGTCGACATTGAGTTCGCTAAGTCGCTTTGCTATTTCCAGTTTTTCTTTAAACGACAGAACGTTAGTTCCGCCTGCCCCGATGGTTTTGAGCGACGAATCGCAAATCAATACTCTTTTCATTAAGACCCTCCTTTATTTACTCGCCTTATTATAAAAAACGCCCGAACTGATTTTCAGTTCGGGACGAAATTATCGCGGTACCACCCGTTTTACTGCGCCGCGGCGGGCTTAACGCCAAACCGCATTTACGCAATCTCTCTACCCCCTTAACGCGGGGAATACGGAAACGATTACTTGGCGAAAACCTTTCACCGAATCTGCCACGGGGTGAGCGACCGTATCGGTTCCGTCGGCTTACACCAGCCGCCGACTCTCTTAAAGCCCCGAAATACGGAATATCCCCGTCATTGCATTACATATTTATTAAATATTATAAAGTCATATCGGATTTTTGTCAAGCGTTTTTAAGGCGGTTTCAGTCAAGTTTTAAAAGCCCTTTGACGTTTTTGGCAAAAATTTTTTCCTTTTCTCCGTCCGAAAGCGAAAGGGCGTTAAAGCGCGCTATTTCTTCGACAGCGCCCCACATCGGAAAATCCGTGCCGAAAAAGAACTTATCAACGCCGAATTTTCTTATAAGACTTTCCGCCTTTTCCTTGGAAATAAACGGCAAAGACGAACTCGTGTCGAAATACACGTTGTCAAGCCCCGTATAACAGTCCAACTCGTTCCAGCAACGGTAGCCCCCGAAATGCGCGCCGATAAAGTTTACGTTTTTGAATTTTTTGGCGACGGCGGCAAGGCGGTACGGCTTGGAATATTCGTACCTGTCGTCCCCCGTATGGAAAAGAATAGGCAACTTATCGCCCACCGCGCGGTAAAACTTTTCTACGTTTTTATCGTCTATATAAAATTTCTGAAAATCGGGGTGAAGTTTAACGCCCTTAAACCCGTTTTTAACGCACCACTCGACTTCTTCATAAACCTGCTCTTCTGTCAGGTCTTCGTGCAAAGTCATAAAACCCAAAAACTCTTTATGCTCGTCCATTTCTCTTTTTATAAATTCGTTGATAGGTCTGACCTGCGCGGCTTTTGTGGCGCAGGAGTGCACCACGAAACGGGATATCCCCGCTTTTTTGCCGTTTTCTATAAGTCTTTCGGGCACGCCCGCGGGCATAGCCATTTTTATGTCGTAAAACGCGCCTATTGCTTCCGTTGCCTTTTCCGCAATCTTTGCGGGATATATATGCGCGTGCGCGTCAATTATTTCCATCGTCTTTTCCTTCTTGTAAATATCTTTTAAGGTATGAAATATCGAGTTTCCACTCCGAAACTTTGTTTCGCCTTACGTGCTTTTCGTTCGCTTCTTTTAGCGCCGCGCGGAACTCCGCATAAGTCGCCCCGTTTACTTTCATATAATGATTTTCGGCTCTTTCCGCGTCGCCTTTAAGATAGGTTCTGCCTATGTGTATTACGCTATGGCAGTCTTTACATACCGCTATAATATCTGCTAATTTCTGAACGCCTTTCTTCTCGTCGTACTCCCAGCGCTCGTGCGCGTCGAGATGCGCCGTCTTTTTGCCGCAGACGGAACATTTTCCGCCCGCGCGCTGTTTTGCAGCGGCTTTAATATAGTCCCACTCCCCTTTCGACAGCAAGGTGCGAAGATTAGAATACCAACACCCGTCCGGCACTAATTCGATTTTAAGTATTTTTTTATCCATATATATTATGATATATACTGCGTGTGGCTAGCGCTTAAACGCGGCGGGATTCGTGGCAGATAAAGTATAAAATCTGATATTCTTCCGAAAGCCTTTTGATAAGTTCCGTTGCCGCCGCCACTTTCTCGTCGTCAAAATCGCAGAAGGGGTCGTCTAATATTATAAAAGGTTTTTCGCCCGTAAACAGTATGTCGGTAAGCGCGAACCGCTTACATATCTCAAACAGATTACGGTAGCCTTTGCTGAAGTATTCCGTTTCACGCTCCGCACCCGTGATATTGACGGATACTTTCATATCCGTGTCTATCGAAGCGGCTATATCCTTACCCGCTATCATCTTTACGTATTTATTAAGGCTTGCCTGCAACGGCGCGCGGTATTTTATTTTTAACGTTTCGTCGGCGTTTTTAAGATATTCCGCAGTAAGCGTAAGTATCTTAAACTGCTTTTCGCTGTCCGCAAGTTCTTCTTTAAGCCGCGCTTTTTTATTCTCCGTATCGAACAAGGTTTCCGCCGCCGCTTCCAGCGCGTTTATGCGCATTTTAATCCGCTCCGCTTCGCTTGCCTTGTTTTTATACCACTCGGTAGCGATTTTAAGTTTATCGTTAAGTTCCGAAACGCTTTCCGTACCGTCCGCAGCGCTTTTTATACCCGCGTTCTCAAGTTCCACTATCTCCGCTTGCGCTTTAGCGATTTTAGCCGCGCACTCTTCCCGCGTTTTAAGCGCGTCTTTAAGCGCCGTTAACTTCTGCTCGTAAGCGCTTTCGCCCGCAGAAAACACGAATTCGGAAAAAAAAACGTCAAGCCCTTCCGTAAGTTTTATTCTCCCGTCTTTGTAGGCTTCAGCTTCGCGCGATTTTCGCTCGTAAATCTCCTTAAGTGCAAAAACACCTTTGTTTTCGCGCAAAGTTTTGTTTTTTGCGGTAATAAAATTAACCGCCACCGCCGCGCCGAATACCAGCCCCGCGGCAATAAGTGCAAGCCCCCAAAGCCGACCTAAAACCGCAAGCGCCGCCCCCGCTACGACAAATAAGCCCGCAATAGTTATAACGGAATACCGTAGCCACGGCGCGCTTTTCTTTGCGGAATTATCCGCAGTACCGCCCGCAAAGCCGCTCTCTCCATAACTTGCAAGGTCGGATATCGCCGCTTCTTCCTTTGCGGAAACGTCCCTAAGGTTAATTATGCACCTTTCGCAATCGGAAATCTGCGATACGGCAAGCGGCTTGCCGTTCAGCGTTTTTTCCGCCGCCGACATTTTGGATTGTATCTCGGAAAGTTCGGAGTTCACCGCGTCGTAGCGTTTTTTACGCTCGTTTGCCGCTTCCGTTTTCCCCGCCGCCTGTAATTTTACCGTAAGTTCTTTTATGTTTTTATCAAGCGCCGCGCTCTCTTCTTCCAGCGTTTCCAAGTCTTTTTTAAGCCCGTCTATTGCCTGAACGGAACGCTTTATCCGCTCTTCGTCGTCGCCCGCCGCGATAATTTGGCGCTTTAACTCGGCAATTCTGCCCTTGTCGCCGCGCGCTTTCAGTTCTTTTATCTTGTCGTCAAGCGTTTTCATCGCCTTGTCGAACGCCGCGGAATCGCTGACTTCGCTCACTTCGTTGAATTTGGACGTTATGCTGGAATTGCTTTTTATTTCAAAATCTTTCTGTGAAAAATACGTCGTAGACAAAAACCCTTCTTCGTCTATACTGAAAATCCGCTTGCCCAAATCTTCCACCGCGCTGCCTTCGGTATAGGTCTTGCCCGAATTTATGTCGTATAATTTCACGACGTCGTCGGACGATTTAGCGCCGAAAAACCGTTCCACTTTATACGGCTTGCCACCCCACTCGAAAGTAAGACTGCCGCCGAACTTTTCGGTAGAATTCCACGGCGTAAAGCGCTTGCGCTCGTTGTATTCGATGGCGCGCTTTGCGTCGTCAAGCCCGTAAAACATAGCCTTTATGAAAGACGCGAACGTGCTTTTGCCCCAGCCGTTTTCTTCTTTTACCGTGTTGAGTTTGTCGCCGAACTCGTAGGAAAAATCCTTTAAGTTGCCGAAAGAGGAAACGTAGCAATTTATAAGTTTCATATCACAGTTCCCCCTTAAGCGCCGAAAGCCCTACAAGTATAACGGCGTTTTTATCTTCTTCGGAAAGTTCGCTTGCCAATACGCCGCGG
Organism: uncultured Clostridia bacterium; assembly: GCA_946627905.1. GTDB lineage: Bacteria > Bacillota > Clostridia > Christensenellales > Borkfalkiaceae > UBA1259. Next base: position 4,805 of record CAMOVY010000039.1, on the reverse strand, counting down.
ACGAATTCGCCGCGCACGGACTTATCGAAAGCGTAGTCCTTTTCCGACACCTTAACGGTGGTTTTATCGTATACTTTAGCGAAAAAATAGTTTTCGTTAAGCCGCAGCGCCAAATCTTCTTTATCGACGATAAAGTCTGCGTCGTGTTCGCCCGTAAGAATTACTTTAACTATGCTTTCGGGCGCAAAAGTCGCGCGCATATCTTCGATTATTTTATTCCGCAACGCGTAAAAGGAGTTTTCACCGCCGACAGAATATTCCTTTTCTGCGAAAATTCTGCTGCAAAACGGCACGAATTCCGTTTTAACTTTTTTGCCTTCCGTTTCTATAAGCACGAAACCTTTTACACCCGTCTCGTCGAACCCCCTGCCGTCCGGACAACCGCAATAGGCGAATTTGCCGCGCTCGTCGATAACGCCTTCCGAAAAAGAGTGAATATGTCCGAGCGCAAGATAGTCTATATATTTGTTCTTAAGTAAAGGTATGCTGATTGTTTCAGCCGCGTCTTCCGACTTGTAGCCCAAAACCTGACCGTGCATACATACGATATTGGTTTCGTTTTCGTTAAGCCGCAAATTGTCGTACACAAACGGCGCGTTGAATTTATCAAGCGCGATACCCGTTATCGCCACGTTATCGTAGCGGTAAGTCGTCCACTCGTTGTTGAATACTTTGAAATTAGCGGGCAGAATTTCGCCGTAAGCTTGCAAAAACGCCCTGTCGTGGTTGCCCGAAAGATATAAAAAATCTGTATCCGCCGCGGATTTTACCGCTTCGGCAAACCGCCCCGCGGTCTTTTTGGAAACGCGCGCGCCGTCGAAAGCGTCGCCCGCGATTATCATCGCTTTTACGCCGCTCATCTTCGCGTATTCGCACATACGTTCGAAGGTGTGCAAAATTTCATCACGGCGAACCCTGCTTTTATCGGTAGGCAGCGTATCTATCGCGGAATCGAGATGCAAGTCCGCCGTATGGATTATTTTCATTGTCTTTGCTCCTGTTCTTTATACGTTCGGCAAATTTTTCCGTTTACGAACCGTTTAATAATATTGTATTACTTTTTTAAAAATAAGTAAAGCGCTGGTATACAAAAAAACCGACCGTTGATTTCAGGTCGGTTTTTTCTGAACTGTTGAATTTTGCCTTTTACACTTTTAAGCCATTGCCGAATGCGCTTCTTCCATATCTTCCGCGTCGACGCTGTCCGTTAACGAGTTATCCGCGCTATTACAACGCTTTGCGCGCTTTAAATTTATTCTGTAAAGCGTCTGAAGTTTGGGCAAATTATATCTTAACACCATAAGCGAAAGCCCGTTGAGTATCATATTTACTATTCCCACGGGCAGCCCTATCGAAAGCCAATATTCCGGAAAAATAAAGCACACCGAATATCCGACAAGTACGTCCGTTATATGACAGCCCACGCCGTAATTCGCTTCGGTTATGTACCTTGCCACGTATTCGTTATTATTCGGCTCTGCAATTCTGTTTTTGCGAAAACCTGTAAAACACCCTAGTTCGATAACTTTATCTTTCCACCGCTTTATGCCTATCTTCTCGTAAAAACGGCTCTCTTTTCTGCCCGCCGCCCAGCATTTTCTGTCTACGGAAAACCATTTTTCAGGCAAAAGCCACCTGACGATTGCCGCAAACAGCCCGTCTATCGCTATCGCCGCGACAACCGATACCGCAACGCAAAAAGCCACCTGCCACAAAGTAATATCGTATATCGGGGCGACGAAAATGTAATTTACTGCGCCGATAATAAACGACGCCGATAAAATAATCAGTACATAAAACACGGTTCTATTCTCCGTACTTTAAGGGAACACCGTACACTTCTTCGTAAAGATTTTTCCAGCAATCGAAGTTCGCTGTCTTTAAGTATTCCGCGTTTTCTTTATCGGAAAGTTCTTCTTTCGGGTACAGCGGCGGCAAAAACCACACCGTGTACTCCTGTAATTTAAAGCCGTCCGCCCCTGTTTTTTCGCTGTCTTCCATAGTTATGAACGCGGGTATTATCGGCACTTTGCTTTTTACCGCCAAACGGAACGCACCGCTCTTTAACGGGCGCGGCTTACGGTAGTTCCACCACATTGCCTGTTCGGGATAGATAAGTATCTTTTCACCGCGGCGCAAAAGTTCGTCCGCCGCCTGCATAAACAGCATCATGGTTTTAGGGTGCGAAGACAGCGGCAACGTATTACAATGGCGGAAAAAATATCCGTATAAACCCTTGAAATTCGTATAATTCCCTTCGCGTATTACCTTATAAAGAAGTTTATGTCCTTTAGGCATATAATCGCGTATCGCGCGGTATACGGCGTAATTATCGTACACCGAAAAGTGATTACAGGTTATAACCGCGCCGCCGTTTACACTCTTAAAGTTTTCAATCCCCCGCACGTCTTTTATTATGAAATCGCCTTTTTTGATTTCTTTTTCATAAAACCTAACCGCCGCGCGGTTGGCTAAAAACGTGCCTATTTTAGACGAAAGTTTTTTACCGAGATAATCCACCTTATCGGGCGTTAATACTATCGTTTCGGGGTCGTCTTCCACGTCCTTGTCCCAAAGCCCCAGCCGTTCGTGCTCCGCAATCCTTTCGAGAATTTTAAGCCTGTCGGGGGCTTTTGCAATACTTTCTTCCATCATGCCCTGCCTTTAACAAGAACCTTTTATAAGTTTCAGATAGTTATAATCGGAGTGAGTGTCTTCGTGCGCCATCTTAAGCAGATTGCTAAACGCCAAAAAATCCCTGTCCTTTTCCGCCTGCGAATAGCGCTCGCGCATTTTTATAAGGTCTTTATAATAGGGCGTTTTCTTGGCGTATTTCCAGAACGGCTCCTGATATCGCACGTTTTTATATCGCCACGGCTTAAAATTAAGTTTGTAGTGAATAACTTTAACGTCTTTATCGTCGAACACCATATCCGGAATAGGCGTTTTATTCCAGCCCACGTCCAAATAGGTTATCCTGTCCTTACAGACAACGTTAAGATAGTCCTGGTCCTGCGCCACCCTGAATTTGTGTTCGGTCATAAGATTTATAAACGCATTTTCCACGTCCGCCTTTCTGTATTCCACGGCGTTTATAACGAGTAGCCCCGCATTGAAATAGCGCATCCTTTCCACGCCTAAAAATTGCTCCGAATACACGCCGAACGTATCGAAAGCCGACATTGCCTCTTCGTGTATTGCCGCAAATATATTGTCGCCCAAATCGGTATTGTAAAGTTTGGAAATATCGTCCAAAAACACAAGGTCGCTGTCAAGATACAGAATTTTATCGTATTGCGGAAAAAGCGACGGTATGAAAATTCTGTAATAGGTGGTATTCGTGTAATAATCGCGCAGCGCGGTCTTATCCTTAATTGCGTCCATACGGTCGGCAACGTCTACGTAATCCACGGAAAGGTCGTCCGAAAGTTCTTCGGCTATGCTGACTATCCTTTTTTTATTATCTTCGCAAAGCCCCGTGTTAAGGATATATACCTTATAATAATAATCGGTGGAAGCGTTATCCATTATGGAACGCAAAGCAACGCACAAAAACGGCGCGTAGTTATCGTCTACCGCAAATACCAAAGGAATTTCTTTTTTATGATAAATATTAGTCATCTTTTACTTTCCCCCGCATATTTTTGCAAGCGTTTTACCGACGGTTGCCCGTTTGATTTTATCGGCACGCTTTATCGCGAAAGTATTTATGTAAATATTTTACAATCCGAAACGCTTTTAATCAACTCCTACGAGTAGAACGTTGCCGTTTCGGTATATATAATTAGTAGAACGGCTATTCTACTTTTAAGAGAGTTAATTCTACCAAAAAACAGAAACGACAAAATCCCCTTAAAATGTGTTGATTTCGGATTGATATTATGATATAATAAACGTATGAATAACGTTAAAGAAACGTTGCCGCAAAACCTTACCCGTTTAAGAACGGAACACGGTTTAACGCAAAGCCAGTTGGCTGAAAAACTTAATTATACCGACAAATCGGTATCCAAGTGGGAACGTGGGGAGGCTATTCCCCCCGTCGACGTGCTTAAAGATATCGCCGATTTATACGGCGTAAGTCTGGATTTTTTGGTTTCTAATACGGACGAAAATTCCTACGTAATAAACCCCGTCACAAAGAAAGAAAAAGCAAATAAACTTGTTATAACCCTGCTTGCCGTTTCGCTTGTTTGGATAATTGCCACGGTATTGTTTGCATACGGAATTATGTTTGCAAAACAAAGTTTTTGGGTGTTGTTCGTTATAGCCGTTCCGATAACCATAGTCGTGCTTTTGATTTTCAACAGTATTTGGGGCAAAAAGAAATATACATATATTCTTGTTTCCGCACTTATTTGGAGTGCGCTTGCGGCTATCTATATCACGTTTCTATCTACCCCATCGCAATACAACCTATGGGCGATATTTATTATAGGAATACCGCTTCAGATTGCGACGATACTCTGGTCGCAACTTAAAAAGACAAAATAGATTTGGATTTACTAACGAAAAGCGCCCAGATAATGGGCGTTTTTTGTTATAGTTGATGATTGCCCATCCTTGCCGCAGACAAAAAAAGCACGAGCAGGGCGTTAGCCGGTGTCGTGCTTTTGAATTGATGGGATACTGACACACCCCGCTAGCGGGGCCCCTGTCAGGGCTTCGCCCCACCTTAAGATTCGTAAGGAGCAAACAGAGTTTGCGACGGAATAGCGATTGCTACCGCTTGCGGTCAATCGCGTTCATATTTCGCTATCCCATCCTTGCCGCAGACAAAAAAAGCACGAGCAGGGCGTTAGCCG
>CAMOVY010000038.1 GCA_946627905.1 uncultured Clostridia bacterium | reverse complement strand
AAGATATTTATGAAAACATTGAAGAAAAAGAAGGATTTTTAAATCCAGATAGCGAATTAAATAATACGGAACAAATTATTGACGCACAAAAAACTTATAAAACTAAAAATACAATTGAAAATACGCAAATGATTGAGATAAACGAACAAAAAATCGAAGAAGAAATTTTAAAACTAAAAAATCACGAATTTTTATCTAAAAACATTACTTTTTCATATAAAAATTTAACAACTACAAAAAAACTTGAAGCAATCAATGCTTATGAAGGCTCTGCTTTTTCAATATATAATCAAGGTGTAAATTTGTTTGGCTTTGATAAAGATAAAGCAAGATTTTTCAAACCCCTACAAATTTTATATGCAAAACTTGCAAGTCCCGAACCTGAATACTATTCGGTATGGTTTTTGCCGCACTCTAATGTTAACAATTCGACAAACGGCACTTGGTATAATATCTATGAAGGTGAAACGATATATCAATGCGAAATAGACAGTTCAAGTCAAACACATAATAAACCACGCATTACTTTTATAAAACAAGAAAGCGGAGATTACGTTTTTATAGGTATTTACAAATTCGTTAAAGACCAGTCTTGGTATAAAAACGAAAAACGTTATTACGTTCAAGTTTATACCAAAATAGGCAATACTTATCCCGTAAATAATTAAGATATGGCTATAACTATAAACAGAAAAAATAAAAGGCTTATTATACTTTATATTTTGGATTTGCTGGAACAAGGCACGTCTATAACAAAACCTTTTTCGATAACTCGTATTACGAACGCGCTTAATAAACTCGGAGTAGAATGCGAGCGGCGAACGGTAAGCCGAAACGTAAACTATCTTATCGCCTACGGCAAACCGATTGTAAAGTTAAAAAACGGTAAAATCTATTATGATAAAACAAAGGAGAACAATTTATGAAACATTTCGCTGAAACTTTTAAAATTACAAATGAAAAAGATTACTCTTGGAGAAAAAGCGGATTTAAAGCATATAATTCACAAGGTAAATGTGTTGGAGTAATATTTATGACCGACGATAAAAGAGTTGCCGCTTACGGTAATTGTGAATTATGTGTTTATCCGGAATTTAAAAACAGATACGGTGAATGGCATCGAATTCGTTCACACGGTAGCAGAATAAAATATCAACACTTATGCAATATATTAAGCAGACAATCGTCTTATAGTTTGTATATCGACTAATCAAAAAACATACTAACCGTGCGTGCGGGGCAAATTTGCCCCGCACGCACGGTTTTTTAACCAACTTTTCACCCGCTCTTTTATATTCGCTTGACTTAAAAAGTTTTATATTGTAAAATACTTGTTGCAATATCTTTATATTTAAGAAGGTTTTTTATGGAACATAAAGCGACTATGGAAAAAATCGTCAACCTTTGTAAAGGCAGGGGCTTTATATTCCCCGGTAGCGAAATTTACGGGGGTTTAGCAAACAGTTGGGACTACGGTCCCTTGGGCGTAGAATTTAAAAACAACGTCAAAAAGGCGTGGTGGAAACGCTTCGTTCAGGAAAGTAAATACAACGTGGGGCTTGATTCCGCAATCATTATGAATCCGCAGACTTGGGTTGCTTCGGGACACGTGGGCGGCTTTTCAGACCCGCTTATGGACTGCAAACAGTGTAAAGCACGCCACCGTGCGGATAAACTTATCGAAGACTACGCGGCAACAAACGGTCTCGATATAAACCCCGCGGGCTGGACTTTCGAACAGATGTCGGCGTTCATTAAAGAACATAATATCGCCTGCCCTGTTTGCGGCGGACACGAATTTACCGAGATAAAAAAATTCAACCTTATGTTTAAGACCTTTATCGGGGTTACCGAAGACACAACTTCGACAGTTTACTTACGCCCCGAAACGGCGCAGGGTATTTTCGTTAACTTCCCGAACGTACAGCGGGCGGCGCGTAAAAAACTCCCGTTCGGCATAGCGCAGATAGGCAAATCTTTCAGAAACGAAATTACCCCCGGCAACTTCGTATTCAGAACGCGCGAATTCGAGCAGATGGAACTTGAATTTTTCTGCAAGCCCGGCACGGATTTAGAGTGGTTTAAATACTGGAAAGATTATTGCCACAAATTCCTTTTGGATTTGGGGCTAAAAGACGAACATTTGCGCCTTAGAGACCACGACCCCGAAGAACTTGCGTTCTACTCGAAAGCGACGACGGACTTCGAGTTCTTATTCCCGTTCGGCTGGGGCGAACTTTGGGGTATTGCCGACAGAACGGACTACGATTTGGGTCAGCACGCAAAATTCAGCGGCAAGGATTTGACCTATTACGACCAAGACACTAACGAACATTATATTCCGTACGTAATAGAGCCGTCGCTCGGCGCGGACAGAGTGGCGCTTGCTTTCCTTGTTGACGCTTACGACGAAGAAACGGTGGGCGATAACGACGTGCGTGTTGTTTTGCACTTGCACCCCGCGCTTGCCCCCTATAAAGCGGCAATTCTTCCGCTGTCCAAAAAACTCGGCGAAAAGGCGACGGAAATTTACGAAGAACTGTCAAAATACTTCCCCGTCGATTACGACGAAACGGGTTCTATCGGCAAGCGCTACCGCCGTCAGGACGAAATAGGAACGCCCTTATGCATAACCTACGATTTCGATTCGGAAAACGATAACTGCATAACGGTCAGAGACCGCGACACGATGGAACAAGTCCGCATACCGATACTTGAGCTTAAAAAATATATAGAAGATAAAATCGCGTTTTAAGTGTTAAAGTTATAAAATCCGCCCGCCTTGCCGAAATTGCAAGGCGGGCGGATTTTATTTTAGTTTTTTATTCTTTACCCCTTACGTTGACCGCGATAACGCCCGATATTCCGCCGACTATCGCAGTAAACGCCATATCGGCAAGCGTTTGCACGCTGAAAATACCCGAACCCGACATTAAAGCAAACACCGCGTACAAAAGCACCGTACACAGCGCGCCCGATACCCCGCCTTTAATTATCCCCAACTTGCCTTTAACCGAAAAAAAACAACCGATAAACACCGCCATCACTTTTATAAACTGGTTGACGGTTTTAACCGTTCCGTCAGACAGCGCAACCAACTTGACTATAAGCGCAAACAGTAAAATTCCCACAAGCGATGAGATGAGCGAAAGCGCTGTCGCTTTTATTACCGAAGTTAAAAACGTTTTAGACTGCATAAAAACACCCCCGACGCGTCTTTATATAAAGATACGTCGGGGGTAAGTTATTTATGACTTAATAACGCTTAAATTATTCGGCGTCAGCCTTTTTCTTTCTCGTTTTCTTTTTAGCGGGTTCTTCCGCTTTGGGTTCTGCCGTTTCTTCAGCGGCTTCCGCCTTTACTTCTTCTTTCGCTTCTACCGCGCTGCCCTGGGCGGGAGCGGTCTGATAAATAGCGCCTTTATCGAATTTTACGTAAGACTTATTCGCGTCAGTACCCGTTTCTAAAACGAAAGTATTTTCCGCGTCGTTTATTTCAACCACGAAACCGCAAACGCCGCCTATCGTCTTAACCCTGTCGCCTATCTTTAATTGATTAAGCATATTTTGCGCTTCTTTCTGCTTTTTCTTGCCCGAAATAGTCTGCCACACCAAAAGACCTATCATAGCGACGATAATAACCACGAAAACGATAGTTATAAGCGTACTGCTACCCGACTTGGTAGTGCTTTCTTCCAAAAGATTATAAAACATAATTTCTCTCCTATAAAATCGTATAGCACTATTGTAAACGATTTTTATAAATTTAGCAAGCGTTTTGAAAACACTTTAAAAAACTCGACTTTTTTTGATAAATAATTTACACCCTTTTATACAAATCGCCCGTTTTTGCATAGAACTCTTCGCGGAATTCGGTAAACGCACCCTCAATAATCGCTTCCCTTATATCGCGCATGAGTTTGTTAAGATAAGTTATATTATGCAAAGAAAGCATCATACCGCCCATCATTTCGCCCGCGTTTATCAGGTGGCGAAGGTACGCTTTGGTGTAATGAGTGCAGGCGTAGCAGTCGCACTCGGGGTCTAACGCAGTAAAATCTTCTTTATACGCGCCGTTTCTTATAACCGCCTTGCCGTAGGATGTCAGCGCCGTACCGTTTCTACCAACACGCGTTGCCAGCACGCAGTCGAACATATCCACCCCGCGGAAAACCCCTTCCACAAGGCAGTCGGGGCTGCCGACGCCCATTAAATAGCGGGGCATATTTTCGGGATAGAAAGGCAACATCTCGTCCAGCATTTCGTACATTGTTTCTTTCGGTTCGCCGACGGACAGCCCGCCGATACCGAACCCGCACTTGGCGTAAGGCAAAGTCTCTTTCAAACTCGTAAGCCGCAAATCGCGAAAGACGTTGCCCTGAACTATCGGAAACAGCATCTGATTTTCGTTTTTATGGTGATTATAGCACCGGTCGAGCCATTTTAAGGTGCGTTCCATAGCCGTTTTTGAGTATTCCTTCGTCGCGCCGAAAGTCGAACACTCGTCAAAAGCCATTATTATATCCGCACCGAGATTGTTTTCAATATCGATTGCTTTTTCGGGCGTGATAAAATGTTTACTGCCGTCTATATGCGAATTAAAATGCACCCCTTCGTCGGTAATTTTATTGAGTTTAGCAAGCGAAAAGACCTGAAACCCGCCGCTGTCGGTTAAAATCGGCTTATCCCACGCCATAAATTTATGTAAGCCGCCCGCTGCCTTTACGAGTTCGTCGCCGGGGCGCATATATAAATGGTAGGTGTTGGATAGAATTATCTGCGTTTTAGCGGCTTTTAGGTCGTCGGGCTTTACCCCTTTAACGGTCGCTTGCGTACCTACGGGCATATAAGTGGGCGTTAAAATATCGCCGTGCGGAGTGTGTAAAATACCCGCACGCGCGCCCGTTTTACTATCCTGTTTAATTACTTCGTAAGAAAAATTTTCCATATTTCAATTAAAAATTGTTTTTTATTATAAACGAGTTAGGCAAGGCTCGCAAGCGTTTTGGGTGAGATTGACCTTGGCGGTCATCGAAGTCAAAACGCGCAGCAGTAAACGAAGCATAACGAAGTTTAGAATAAAAAACACGCGTCGCCGAAGGAGAAAAACCGATACTTTTCTTCGACCGCCGTTTTATAAATCTCTAAAACCTTTTCGCGCGAACAAAATGCGGACACAAGCATTATAAGCGTACTCTTGGGCAAGTGAAAGTTGGTTATAAGCGCATCTATGCACTTAAACTTATAAGGCGGATAAATAAATATTTCGGTATTCGCTTTCACGGGCTTAACATAACCGTTCTCGTCCGCCGCGCTCTCTAAAGTACGAACGCTGGTCGTGCCGACGGCGATAATCCGCCGCCCTTCGCGTTTTGCAGCGTTGATTTTCTCCGCCGCTTCTTCACTTATCTCGTAATATTCCGAGTGCATATGGTGGGCGGATAAGTCGTCGGTTTTAACGGGGCGGAAAGTACCGAGCCCCACGTGCAACAGTACGTCCACGATTTCCACGCCCATAGCCTTTATTTCGCCGAGCAACCTTTCGGTAAAGTGCAGTCCCGCGGTGGGCGCGGCGGCTGAACCGTCGACTTTAGCGTACACCGTCTGATAGCGGTCTTTATCTTTTAACTTTTCCTTTATGTACGGCGGAAGCGGCATTTCGCCCGCGCGGGAAATTATATCTTCGAACACGCCGTTAAACTTAAAACTAACCTTTCTAGAACCCGTTTCGGCAATAGTGTCTAAAACGGTCAACGAAAGTTCTTCGTTTATGATAAGTTCCGTGCCGACACGCGCTTTTTTACCGGGTTTTACAAGTACTTCCCACTCGGTAAGGTTAAACCGCTTTAACAACAGTACTTCTACCTTGCCGCCGTGCGCGGTATATGCAAAAAGGCGTGCGGGCAGAACTTTGGTGTTGTTCCGAATGAGCACGTCCCCTTTTTTAAGATACTTTTTTATATCGTAAAAATGCTCGTGATAAATTTTGTCCGCGGTTTTGTCGTAAACAAGTAGCCGTGAACTGTCGCGCGGCTCTACAGGCGTTTGGGCGATAAGACATTCCGGCAGAAAATAATCAAAGTCTTCGGTTTTAAGCATTATCTTCCCTTTCGTCAATATTTGCGGGTGGCGTAAGCCCTATGTGTTTATATCCGTCTTTTAAAAGCACCCTGCCCCGCGGCGTACGGGCAATAAAGCCGAGTTGCAATAAATACGGTTCGTACACGTCTTCGATTGTGCCCGCGTCTTCGTTTATCATAGCCGCTATAGTGTCGAGCCCCGCCGGTCCGCCGCCGAACTTTTCCGCAAGCGAAGATAAAAATTTAACGTCCGTTCCGTCAAGCCCCAACTCGTCGATATCCAGCATATCGAGCGCGGCTTTCGCGTCCGACAGTTCTATTTTGTCGTGGCGCTTAACGACGGAATAGTCGCGAACTCTGCGTAAAAGTCTGTTGGCAATTCTCGGCGTGCCGCGGCTGCGCTTTGCGATTTCTTCCGCCGCAAGCGGTTCTATCGCCGCGCCGAGCATTTTAGCCGCGTTTTTAACGATTAAAGTAAGTTCCGCCGCCGAATATACTTCCAGACGGCATATCATACCGAACCTGTCGCGAAGCGGCGAAGAAAGCATACCCGCCTTTGTCGTTGCGCCGATAAGCGTAAATTTAGGCAGCGGCAGTTGCACGCTGTTTGCCGAAGGTCCTTTGCCGATAATAAAGTCCAGCGTAAAGTCTTCCATCGCGGGGTACAGTATTTCTTCCACGTTATGGTTAAGACGGTGAATTTCGTCTATAAACAGCACGTCGTGTTCGTTAAGGTTGGTAAGAATCGCGGCTAAATCGCCCGCCCGTTCTATCGCAGGACCGCTGGTGATTTTAAGCTGCGAACCGAGTTCGTTCGCGATAATGTGCGCGAGCGTGGTTTTGCCTAGTCCCGCAGGTCCGTACAAAAGGACGTGGTCCAAGGCGTCGTTCCGCATTTTCGCGGCGGCAATACCGACCGCTAAGTTATCCTTTATCTTTTCCTGCCCGACGTAGCCTTCCATAGACTTGGGGCGAAGAACGTTCTCTATCTCCGATTCCGCCTGATTTATCGTGCTTTTGAATAATGCTTCGTTATCCATAACTACCCTTTCGATTTACCGCATACTCTTTAAAGCGAGTGCGATTATACTCTGAATATTCTCCGCGCCCGCCGCTTTCGCTTTTCTTACCGCCTGAACGCTTTCCGAACGCGAAAATCCCAAACTCATAAGCGCTAATATGGCGTCGTCCGTTTCTTCACCGTTATCCGTTAATCCCGCGTCCGAACCGCCGTCGCCTAAAGCCTCCGCACCGATTTTGTCGCGCAGTTCCAAAACTATACGCTCCGCCGTCTTTTTGCCAAGCCCTTTGACCGTAGACAGCCCCTTTACGTCGCCCGTGGCGATTTTAAGTGTTAAATCACTTGCACCCATATACGAAAGCACGGTGATGCCCATTTTAGGACCTACGCCGGAAACGGATATGAGTTTAAGAAAAATCTTCTTTTCTTCCTGCGAAATAAAGCCGTAAAGCGAGATACCGTCTTCCTTTACAGCCGTGTAAACGTACACTTCGCCGCCGCGGTTATTGACTATCTCGCGGAAAGCCGCCGCCGAACACGTTATTTCGTACCCCACGTCGTTAACGGAAAGTATAACCACGTTGTCTTCCGCAAAGACGAGATTGCCTTTAAGATACCCTATCATAATTTGTCTCCGTAAAACGGTTAAATACTGAATAATTTTCCGAGTTTGTTGGTCTGCGCGTGGCAAAGCGCCACGGCAAGCGCGTCCGCCGCGTCGTCGGGGCGCGGAATAGATTTAAGGTTAAGATAAGACTTTACCATCGCCTGAATCTGGTGCTTGTCCGCCCTGCCGTAGCCTGTTAAAGCCTGCTTTATCTGCAAGGGCGTGTATTCGTAAAGCCTGCCGCACTCCTTTACCGCGGTAAGAAGGATTACCCCCCTTGCGTGCGCCACGTTGATGCCCGTGGTGATGTTTTTAGCGAAAAACAGTTCTTCCACCGCTATTTCGTCGGGTTTGAACTTTGCTACTATCTGCTTAACGCCTTCTTCGAGCATACACAGCCTTACGGCAAGATTTTCCGTCTTGGGCGTGGAAATAATGCCGTAATCTAACATATTCGGCTTTAACGATTTACCTTTTTCGATAACCCCGTAGCCGAGCGTAGCAAGCCCCGGGTCAAACCCCACGATAATCACGATAATATTTTACAGTACGCGCCGCTTTTTGTCAAGGACGGAACGCACATTTAGCGCCTTTAACTCCTTTTACAAGTCGCTTTCGGGAATAATCAGCGTCAGTCCGTAAAAAAGATAATCCACGCCGTTAATTTTCGCTAACGTTTCCGCACTCACGTTGAACCGTTCCGCCACTCTTTCTAAAGTATCGAACGGTTGAACGCGATAGGTCTTTCCCGCCGCCGCGCGGATAAACACAACGTCCCCTTCGGTTATCTCGCGGGAAAGGTTGTTATCTTTTATAATTACGGTCTGCGGAAGGTTAAAGCGCGAAGACAGCGCCGCTATACTATCGCCTTTTACTACGCGATAAAAAAACTTTTCCATACCGTTATTATATTTGTCCACAGCCCTGAATAGAATATTTTACAAAAGGTAAAAGGCGGGTTTATGAGAAGATTTTTTAAGGCAGTCGCCGTTGTCAGCGTGTTTTCCGTATGTGAAAAATTTCTGGGCTTTTTATACCGCATTTACTTGTCGCGCGCAATCGGCGCGGAAGGCGTGGGAACTTATCAGGTCGCGCTGTCGGTATTCGGGTTTTTATTCACCCTGATAGCGTCGGGAACACCCATCACCCTTTCGCGCCTTATGACAAAATACCGCGCGGAAAATAAGGGCGAACGTGTTGCTAAAGTTATTACCGCCGCTATTTGCTATACCCTTTTGATTGCCGTTCCCGTCTGCGCCGTATGCTATATGCTGGGCGATAAACTGTCTTTTCTGTTCGCGGATAAAAGAAGTCTTAAAGTTTTCTTTATAATCCTACCGGGGCTTATATTTACGTCGGTTTATTCGGTTTTACGCGGGGTGTTCTGGGGAAATAAGGACTTTTTGCCGTACAGTATTATAGCACTTTTGGAATAAATATGTATGAT
>CAMOVY010000037.1 GCA_946627905.1 uncultured Clostridia bacterium | reverse complement strand
GTTGTAGGGTGGTATGCAAAAACTTCTACTTCGGGTCTTAACGCTGACAGGGTAGACGCGGCACGTCAAGCCTTTTATACCTATCTTTCAGCAAACAGCGAACTTATCGCCGATTATTTATCAGAGACGGGCAAGACTGTTGAAACGCTCGATATAGTATACCGCGGCTATGAAGGCGACGTTGCGTCTATGGGGTCCGAAATCAACGCCGACGGCGACGTGGACGTGGTTTTAGGCGTTGGAAACAACATAAATTCCACGGCGGGGGTTAAAATAGTCGAAAAAACGAACAAGCGCACGGACGGCGAAGATATAGTTATGGGCGGAAAAGTCAGATACATAGCCCTTTTGCCCGAAGACCCTGACGCTGAAACGCCTACGGAAAGATTTTTAGGCAGAATATTTTACGAGTGGGCGCAAAGCGTAGACGCCGCCGCTTGCTGGGCGTAAAGGAGAAATAATATGAGTAAAAGAAAGTTATTGTTTACGCTTGCGGAAATATTTTTATACGTATCGGCGTTTATATGGTTTTTTATTTCGGCTTGTAGTTATGCCGTATCAAGTCCGTTATGCTATCTTTTCTGCGCCTTGGGTTTTATCTCGGTATGCGTGGGGCTGTGCGGCTCTGCGCTTAAAGAAAGGGTTAAAGGTGGCGCAATATCCGGTAAAAATGAAAATTTGCTTATTATATATACGTGCTTGGCGATAGTTTCGCCCGTGTCTTTGATTTTGTACGCGGTTATTCTTTCTACAAAGCATCAAGCGTATGAAACCGAAGACGCGCAAAGTGAAGAACAGCCCGAAAAACCCAAAGCAAAAAAATCGTGGTATAAACGGTTGAATTTTATCGTTTCGGTTGTTTCTGTCTGTGTTATAATAGTTTCCTGCTTTTCGGCTATGTGTTTCGAAACGTCTTTGTTTAAGGTTAAAGTGTCGGATTTTACCCTTACTAAGGAAATGACCGAAAAGTACAACTCGGAAAAATTGAACGGGGTCAGTTGGGTAATAGAATCGGACGAGTTGTCGTACACTATTACGACGTACGTGCCGAAAACGGCGACGGCGGAAAACCCCGCACCCACTATATTCGTTATGCCGGGGTTTACCAGAACGCGCACCACTATGGCGCAATACGCCGTGGAAATGTCAAGGCGCGGGGCGGTAGTGTTCGTGATTGACCCCGGGTGTCAGGGCGGCACGACTTATTCCGGTTATAAAGAAAACGGGGAAATGATATCTTCTACCGTCGGCGCTAACGGGCTTAACTATCTGGTGCAGTACGTTTACGCAAATACCGAAGATTTTCCGTTCGTGGACCGCGAACGTTTCGGTGCGGTGGGGCATTCCGCGGGCGGCGGAAACGTGTGCGATACCGCGGAAGAATTTGCGGGTTATAACTACGGCGACAGTATAATTAAATCTCTGTATATTTCGGGGTACATAAAGACTTCTTCGGCAAACAGATATAAAAACCTGCGTTGCAACGCGGGGCTTTCTTACGCGTATTACGACGAAGGCGAATACCGCTATCAGTCGGACACCACGTCGTTTTCCGTTATCGCGTACAGGTTTGTAAACGAAGTATATTACTCGTCTTCTAACAGCGCGGTGGCAGAACCTATCGACGACGTACAGTACGATTACGGCTACGGCAATATGGAAGACGGTACGTACCGCATTATTCACAGGGAAATAACCAACCACTGTTTTGAAATGTACGACGCGCCGAGTATCACCAACTGCATATCCTTCTTTACCGAAACGCTTGATTTCGGCAAAGACGTGTCTGCCTCTTCGCATACGTGGTTCGGAAAAGAATTTTCCAACGGAATTGCGCTTATCGCGGCGCTTACGCTGTTGTTCGCGCTGGGTTCGGTGCTTATGGATACGCCGTTCTTTGCAACGATAAGGACAAAACGCACTAAACGCGTTGCGGCGGCGTATAAAGCGGGCAACGGCGAAGCGGTGGACGACGCGCTCGCCTGCGGTACGTATAAGCAGTTGATAAACAATCAGCCGTTAAAGAGAAAATCCGCGACCGCCGTCGATAAAATACTGTTCTGGATACCTATGATAATCACGGCGATAATCGCGTGTCTGGATTACGTGCCGCTTGCAAACCTTTCTATCGAGTGGCTACCAGACGCAGCGTCAAACACCTTTACCTTTCTGTTCCCTGCGCGTATGGTAAACGCCGTACTGTTCTGGGCGGTGGTAAACGGAACTATCGGGCTTTTGATTTTCTTCGGCACGCTTTTGATAAAAAACGCCGTCAGAAAGGAAAAGGACTGGTCGCAGTTAGAACCGCTTAAAATAAACTGGGTGCAGTTGTTGAAAATTTTGTTGCTGGCGGTAATACTGTTTACGGCGTTCTACGGCATCGACCACTTGTGCATAGCGGTGTTCCATCAGGATTTCAGGTTTATGCTTATCTCCGCGTCGGCTATTACTCCGCGATACGCGCTTACTTGGCTTATGTACGTGCCGCTGTTCTTTATATTCTATATCCAGAACTCCATCAGGGTAAACTGCGGCATAGGGTTCGAAGGGTTTAAGGAGTGGAAAGTTTTGCTTATCGGCGCGCTTGCCAACAGTTTAGGGCTTGTATTTATACTCGTCGTCAACTATTTCGCTTACTTTACGACGGGCGCGGTGTACTACGGGTATATGGGCGCGGGCAACGAAGTCTGGCTGTATATCAATATGGTATTCCCGCTTATCGTAATGATGGCGCTGCTTCCTATAATGAACAGATTGTTTTATAAAAAGACGCACAGCGTCTATCTCGGCGCGATAATCTGTTGCGCGGTGTTTATTATGATGACGCTTACTGCGTCCGTATCGTATATCGCAATGTAGGGGGAAAACGGATATGAAAAAATCGTTTATTAAAAAACTCGCGGCGCTTTTAAGTTGTGTTTTACTCGTTTGTTCCGCTACCGCCTGCAAAGGAAAGGAAGAACCGCGCAAAGAAACGTATGAAAAAACGCCTTCTGAATATTCCGTGCTTTCTGGCAGTCTTTTAATAAATTCCGACCCGATAGTCAAGTGGGAAGGTAGGTACGAGTACAAATCGGATATATCTTCGACCATTTCCGGAACGGCGGGTAGCGCGGTATTGCTTTATAATACCGCTACGGGCTTTACCGTCGCATTTACGGGTACGGAACTTAAAGCGACTTTTTTGCATAGCGCGGGCGATATCTATTATAATTTCGCGCTTGACGGCGAAACGTTGCCGAACCCCGAAGCGGGCAGAAGATTTTATCTTCCCGCAGCGGAAAAAACCAGCGAGATAACGCTGGTTTCGGGGTTAAACGACGGGGAACATACCATAACTTGCCTTAAAACGGACGAGGCGGCGGACGCGTTTACCGCGATTTCGCGCTTTGAAACGGACGGGTGTTTTATGTACCGCAATATTAATGAAGACGCGGATAAACTGAAATTTATGTTCGTGTGCGCGTCGGGCGGTTCGGGGCACGGTTCGCTGTATTACAGTAAAGCCGCCACTTCGGGAGTGGGGCGCACTACCGCAAACAGTAGCAGTCTGCACTCTTTCAACTACCTTACGGCAAAAATGTTCGACGCGGACGTGCAATTCGTCGGGCAATCGGGCTGGGGCGTTAAATATCCCAAGTCGGTTTACGACGTGATAGACTATACGGGTATAACCCCCGCTAACACCGTTGCGGGTGCGAAAAATACCGCGCGGTGGGACTGGGCGGATTATATTCCCGACGTGGTTATATTCAATATCGGCGGCAACGATACGACTGCAAGCGGGTTTAACGAGAGCGTTTACAAAGAAGCGTGCGTTCAACTCGTCGAAAAAATACACGAAGAATACCCTAACGCCGTGCTTATCTGGACGCATACGGGGTCTAAAGCGGGCACGCTTGCCGTTCAGGCGTTCGAAGATAGCGATTATATAAAGACCGAAAGGTTTTTACACTACTGCATAATACCGCAAAAGGGCTACGGTGTGTCGGGCTGGGGTACGCACGGCGCGAACGACCATAACAGCGTTAAAACGCATATAGATACGGCGGCGGTGCTTGCTTCGTATCTCAAAAAGTTGGGTTTTAAGACGGTAAACAGCAACGTTTCGTTTGAAGAACAAAAGTCGTTCATAATCTTCGACGCGTCCGCTGCGGACGAAGCGCCGCAGGAAGAATTTACGGGACTTTACGTCTATCCGAACGCTTAATAATCAACCGATGCCATATAAAAACGGGGCGACCGATTTTTTATCGGTCGCCCCGTTTTTATATATTATTTTGTATTAAAGATTTTTTCGTCAAGCAACATATCGCAAAAGCGCATAAGTTCTTCTTTAGAGTAAGTTTTTTTGTCTTCTATTAAGTTAAGCCCTATCATTGTGAACCCGCCCGTGAAAAAATTTATGATAATATTCAAGGGAATATCGTATTCGTTGTTTACCTTATTTTTGTTTATCAGATATTTGATACTACGTTTCATCGTTTCGATAAAAGAAAAAATCATTTTTTCGGAACAGTTTTTCCTTATCTTTGCCAACTTATCGTTGTTTTCCATTACGAAATCTATTACGCAACTTATAAGGTTCATATAAGTTTGTTTTCCCGAATACAAGTCCGAATCTTTGACGCTTTTCTCAAACAGTTCTTCCTGAATTTCGTCTAAAGTATAGTTAAGTAAATCGTCTTTGTCTTTAAAATGATTGTAAAAAGTCGCTCTGTGCACCATCGCTTTTTCGCAAACGTCGTTGACGCTTATTCTCGAAAAGTCCTGTTCCGCCATCATATCGAAAAGCGCGGTGCTTAAAAGTTTTCTCGTTCTTCTGACCCGCAAATCGTCTCTGTATTTTTCCATAATACTCCCTGATTTTAGACAAATATCGGTTTTTGTCTGTTATTTTACTGTTTTGTGTTTGGTGTAAACTTCTGTGAACGTTTTTTAATTGCCTTTTTTATAATATATCATATATTATAGATTATAGTCAATAAAATATACATTTGTCGAAAAAACGAAAGGAGACTTTATGAAAGAAATCGAAGTTGAGAACTTAACTAAAGATTACGGACACAATCGCGGCGTATTCGACGTTTCTTTCACGGTAAATCAGGGCGAAGTGTTTGGGTTTTTAGGACCTAACGGCGCGGGAAAGTCCACTACGATACGCCATCTTATGGGCTTTTCCAGACCGCAGAGCGGGCACACGCGTATTTTAGGCAAAGAAAGTTTTAACCGTTATACCGAGTTTATGCCGAAAGTCGGCTATCTGCCAGGGGAAATAGCCTTGCCCGCAGGGCTTACGGGGTACGAGTTTCTGGATATGATGAAAAAGATGAAACGCGCTACCGACGAAAAATATATAAAATATCTTATAGACGCGTTCGAACTCGACCCGAGCGGTGAAACCAAGCGTATGAGTTTGGGTGTGAAAAGAAAACTTGCCGTCGTCGTCGCGTTTTTAAACGACCCCGATATTCTTATTTTAGACGAACCGACCAGCGGGCTTGACCTTAAAATGCAACAGCGTTTTATCGAATTTGTAAAAGAAGAGAAAAAGCGCGGCAAAACCATATTGCTTTCCAGCCACATTTTCGGCGAAGTGGACGCGACCTGCGACAGAATAGCGATAATCAAAGACGGCAGAATAGTGTCTGAATTCGTTGCGGACGATTTGAAACATAAACGGGACAAAATTTACCGCCTTAAGTTTTACAATGCGGCAGACAAGGCTAAATTCATTGCGGAAGACGCCGATAACACGCATTATAAAGTTATAGGTAAAGACGGGGACGCGGTAAGGATTGCCGTGAACGATAAGGACGTTAACTATCTCATTTCCGACCTTGCGGAATACGGGATTTCGGACTTTACGCACGAAAAGGAAACTTTGGAAGATTATTTTATGAAATATTATAAAGAAGACAAGAATTTCGGGGGCGCGCTATGACGGAAAACCTTATAGAAATAAAAGGGCTTACCAAAGACTACGGCGAGAATAAAGGCGTGTTCGACGTGAGTTTCGAACTCCGCCGCGGCGAAATTCTGGGGTTTGTCGGTGCGAACGGCGCGGGCAAGACCACGACAATAAGAAACGTTATGGGCTTTATAAAGCCCGATAGCGGCACGGTAAAGATTTTTGGAAAAGACGCTTGGCAAGACGCCGAGAAGACTAAACCGTATATCGGCTACGTACCTGGGGAAATAGCCTTTCCCGACCTTCCTACAGGCACGGAGTTTTTAAAGTCGCAGGCGGAGTTTCTGGGCGTTAAAGATTTAAGTTATGCGAATTATATTACGGAGAAATTGCAATTAGACCCCAGCGCCAACTTAAAGCGTATGAGCAAGGGTATGAAGCAGAAGACCGCGGTCGTTGCGGCGCTTATGAGTAATCCCGAAATACTGATTTTAGACGAACCGACCACGGGGCTTGACCCGCTTATGCGTGTGGCGTTTTTAGACCTTCTTCTGGAAGAGAAACAGCGCGGCAAGACAATACTTATAAGTTCGCATCTTTACGAAGAGTTGGAAAAGATTGCCGATAGAGTTGCGCTTATCGATAGCGGTAAAATTCTTATCGTAGCGGATATGCGCGAAATACGTGAACGCAAAGTCGCCGATTTTAAGATAGAGTTCACAAAACAAAAAGACTACGAAGCGTTTAAAAAACTCGACTATAACTTTATAAGAGACCAAAAAGAATACAATCAACTTACGGTGAATATTGAAAAGACAAAAATTCAGGCTTTGTTTTTAAGCCTTAAAAATTACGACGTTAAATTTATTTCGGAAGTAAAGTATACTCTCGAAAAACGTTTCGCCGAGATTATAAAAAACCAAAAGGAGAACTAAAATGATAAGTAAACCTTTATTGAAACAGTCCTGCAAGGCGAACGGGCTTATGTGGGCGATAATAACTTTCGCAGTTTGCTTTATGCTCGTATGCGTTATGCTTATCGCGGGCAACGGGAATTTGAGTAAAACCAAAGTCGCCGTTGAAAACGCCATGATAGAGGCAGAACTAACCGCGCAGACCAAAAACCGCGCGCTTAATTATTACGAATTGTCGTCTTCTGGGCTGTATTATTTCGACCAAACCTTTGTTGCATATATTAACTCTGAAGAATATCGGCAGATATATGCGACTGACGGTGCGGACGCCGCAAACGCGGCGGCATATGCGGACGCCGTAGGTAAATTACAACAGTATTGCGCAGGCGTTGCCGCAGAACTCGGCTACGAAGCGGATTCCGTAGAAGCGCAGGAAGTTATGGGAATAATAATGTACGTGTTTAACCCGATGGTAGCGGAAAACACGTATCGATTCGACGCGTTTTACGTTTCGGTAGGAGAGACTGCGCCGCGCTATAACGTTTCGGGCGCTTTGACTATGACGGAAGACGAGCGCGCGGAATACGTCGGGGATTACGCGTTTGTTAATTCCACGATTTTCCTTGCGGGTAATATGGTAAGTCCCGATAACGTGGAAAAAGTATTGAACGAACTTAAAGATTACGGCATCACAGCGGAAGAATATGCGGGATTCGGGTTTACCGATTACGAAAACGTTAAAAATATAGCGAGAACTGTGGTAATAAATTATAGGGCAAATCTCGCTTACAGGATAGAGAATATTAAACCCGACGAAACCGAAGACGGAATAAGAGCGGAACTGAAAGCAAGTTTTACGTCGAGTATTCTTTCTACGCTTCCCAAAGAAGTCGGCGACGCGCTGGAAGATATAGGCAGTATGGATTTATACGGCATTCTGGTCGGTTCGATATTCTTTAAGATTGCAGGGCTGTTGCTACCTATAATATATATGATAATGGCGGCGAACAACCTTATCGCGGGGCAGGTGGACAGCGGTTCTATGGCGTACGTTTTGTCTACGCCGACAAAGCGCAGCACCGTAAGCGCAACGCAGGCGCTGTATCTTATCGGTTCGTTGTTTTTAATGTTCTTATGTACCGCGGTGTGTTCGGTAGTGAGTATTCTGATTGTAGACGTTAAAACCGAGTTGAGCGTAGGCAAACTGCTGTTGATAAATCTTAACGCGTTTATCGTTATGTTCGCTATGAGCGGTATTTCGTTCTTGGCGTCAAGCGTGTTTAACCGCAGTAAAAACGCTATGGCAATCGGCGGCGGACTTAATATATTCTTTTTGGTGGCAACGATTTTAGGACTGTTCGGTTCACCTGTAATTCCGTCGGTTATCCGTATGGATTCTCTTAAATACTTCAACTACGTGTCTATTATATCGCTGTTCGACGTAATGTCCATATTAGAAAGCACTCTCACGTTCTTATGGAAAGCGGCAATTCTTATCGCCGTCGGACTTATCTGTTATTGCGTAGCATTCAAGAGATTTAAAGAAAAGGATTTGCCGCTTTAATCTTAACGCTTTGAATATAGGAAAACTTTTTTACCAAAAGACAACCCGGTTTCGGGTTGTCTTTTGGTTTATAAATTTACGGGTTGACAACAATAGGTAATTATATTATAATTTTGCAGTAAACGTTTATAAAGGACTGAAAAATGAAAAAGCCGTTAAAGATAACTATTATAGTCGTTTTGTCCGTCGTATTGATTGTCGGGGCAACGCTTACGATACTGTATTTTGTAAGACCCAAAGGTCAATCGCGTAGCGAAGTGGTGATTACGCCCGTAAATAATACTTATATATCCGACAACACGAAAAATATCGAAGACTGTTCGCCTACGGAAAGTTTGTTTATTCTGGCGTATAATTTAAAAAATCTGAACTCGTATCACACCGTGATTTTGGGCGATGTGGACGCGGGTTTAACAACGCAGAACGTAAGCGGCGAAAAATACAAGACGGGCGACGGCGCTTTATATATTTCCCGTTCCGAAAGTTTTTTAAAAGCACGGCTAATCAATTTTTCATTGAAAACGGCGATATGCTGGTTATAGACGGGGACGTTAGCGGCAACGCCGATAAAAACAAATTTGCAAAATATAACTATACCGCTTTTGTTCAACAGTACGGAACGGATTTCAGAGAATTAAGCAACTACGAACTGAACGCAAACACTATCACCAAAGGCGAGTTAATATCGTCAGACGGCGGGTTATATACTTACAGGTACGAAATAGACGTAGAAAAGGGCGTTAATAACTACCGCGTCAATATGTAT
>CAMOVY010000036.1 GCA_946627905.1 uncultured Clostridia bacterium | reverse complement strand
CCTTTATGTTAAGAAAATTTTTATTTTATTTTGATTTCAAGCCTATTCAAGGTTTTGAACTTGCTCTCTGATTTTTTCGATTTCGTTTTTAAGCGAAAGCCCGTAGCCCGTTATTGCAAGGTCGTTGGACTTGGAACATATCGTATTCGTTTCTCTGTTGAACTCCTGCATTAAAAAATCGAGTTTCTTTCCCGCACCGACGGTGCTGACAATGCTCTTAAACTGCGAAATATGCGATTTTAATCTGGTCAGTTCTTCGTCTATATTTACCTTGTCGGTATAAAAAGCGACTTCGTTAAGTAGTCTCGCTTCGTCGTACTTAACGTCTTTAAGCGCTTCTTGTATCCTGTTTTTAAGTTTTTCCTTGTACTCGGTGGCGACGAGCGGCGCGCGCAACGCAATTTTTTCGGTAAGATTTTCTACCGTGTCCACGCGCGAAAGCATATCCGCAACAAGTTTTTCACCTTCGATTTTCCGCATTTCGTTAAACTTTTCGCAAGCCGCTTTGACGGTGGAAATTAGTATTTCTTCAAACTCGCTGCCGTCCGCCTTAAAGTCGTCTTTAATAACGTCTGGGCATTTCATAAGATAAGAAACGGTGCAATCGTTGGCGATATCAAGGCTTTCGGCAATTTGTTTTGCCGCTTTATAATACTCCGCGGCTTTAGAAATATCTACGGTTATAGCCGCACCGGATTCCCTGTTGTCGGAAAAATTTACGAAAAGTTCTATTCTGCCGCGCTTTATGTATTCCGCAACGGTCTTTCTTATCGCGTCTTCAAAACAGATAAAAGCGCGGGGCATTTTAGCGTTAAAATCGAAATTACGGTTGTTTACCGATTTAAGTTCTATTATTAAGTCAACGCCGCCTTCCGAATATTCCGCTTTGCCGTAGCCCGTCATACTATACATTTTATCACCAAAAACTGCCCTTTATATCTTTCGATTTCCCGTTTATTTTATCACAAAAAAATCGGATAATCAAGTAATTTATATATTATTTTAATTATTTAATTATTTATAAGTTTTTTGAACTCGCTTTCGTCTATGATTTTTATGCCGAAAGTTCTTGCTTTGTCAAGTTTACTGCCGGCGTTTTCACCCGCTATAACGAGAGTGGTTTTTTTGGAAACGCCGCTCATTACTTCTCCGCCCGCGTTTTCTATGATTTTAGCCGCGTCGTCGCGCTTAAAATCGGTAAGCGTACCCGTAAGCACAACCTTTTCCCCGCTGAAAACACCGCTTTTTTCTTCCGCAGTACAGGATTTTATCTTTACGCCTAAACGCAAAAGAGTATCTATCTCTTTAAGATTTTCACCGTCATCAAAGTAATCGAAAACCGATTGCGCAATAACCGCGCCCACGTCTTCTACCGCGGAAAGTTCTTCTACCGTCGCCTTTTTAAGCCCGTCGATATTTACGAACGTTTTAGCCAAATCCGCTGCGGTCTTTTTCCCCACGTTGTCTATTCCGAGTGCAAAAATAAAGTTGGCAAAATCTACGTTTTTCGACGCTTCTATACTATTAAGCAGATTGTCGGTCTTAAGTTGCTTAAAGCCTTCGAGTTCGGATATTTTTTCGCGCTTTAGCGAGTAGATGTCCGAAAATTTTTCCACGCCTAACGCGTCGAACAACTGCCCCGCGGTCTTTTCGGAAAAGCCGTCTATATTCATACCGTTTTTACAGGCAAAGTTAGCAAGGTTTGCCACAACTCTCGGTCTGCAACGCTTATTCGGGCAAAAAAGGTTTGCGCCCGTTTCAACGAGCGGCGAACCGCAATACGGGCAGATTTCGGGTTTAACTACGTCTTTGCAATCTTTGCCTATTTCGGTAGAACCCAAAATTTCGGGTATAACTTCGTTGCTGCGGCGTATCAGCACCCTTGCCCCGATTTTGATTTTTTTACGCTCTATATCGCCGTAATTATTAAGCGTTGCCTTTTTAACCGTCGCACCCGCAAGTTCTACGGGTTCGACAATGCCTAAGGGCGTTAGTTTTCCCGTTCTGCCGACCTGCCACAAAACGTCTTTTAACACGGTCGTAATTTCTTCCGCTTCGAACTTAAACGCTATCGCCCAGCGGGGGAATTTATCTGTAAAACCTAATTGTTTTCTCAAATTGAAATCGTTGATTTTAACAACTGCACCGTCTGTTAAAATGTCTAGTGTTTTTCTGCTTTTTTCTATATCGTTTATGGCAGATATAACGCCGTTTATATCCGAACATTTCTTAAAAAACGGATGAACTTTAAATCCGCTTTCGCGCAAAAATTCCACGCATTGTTCTTGCGAATAAAAATCGTTTTCCGAACTGTAATTAACGTTATAAAACATTATTTCGACGCGTCGTTTTTCGGTTATTTTTGGGTCGAGATTACGTAGCGCACCCGCCACGGCGTTGCGCGCGTTCTTTAACGGTTCTTCCGCCGTTTTGTTATACTCGTCAAGCACGGAAAGGCGCATTATTGCTTCCCCCTGTACTTCTAAAACACCCTTGTGTTTTATTGATAGCGGGAAACTTTTTATCGTCATTACCTGCTTTGTAATATCTTCACCCGTAATACCGTTGCCGCGCGTTGTCGCACGCGTAAATTTGCCGTCTTCGTAGGTAAGGCACACGGTAAGCCCGTCGAATTTATATTCTACGGTGTAAATCACGTCGCCGTCATAATCTTTTTTTACGCGCTTATCGAAAGCGTAAATCTCTTCTTCTGTGGTCGCTTTGTCAAGACTGTAAAGCCTTTCTATATGTTCGTGCTTTTTAAATGCGGCGATAGGCTCGCCCCCCACTCTTCTCGTCGGAGAATCGAAAAGCACCGTGCCCGTTTCCCGTTCCATTTTAACGAGTTTATCGTATAACACGTCGTATTCTTTATCGGAAACCGTGGGGTTATCTAAAACGTAATATTCGTAGGCGTATTTATTCAACACGTCTACAAGTTCTCTCATTTTATCCATTTATTATCTCCATCGGGGCGTATTTTACGGAAAGCGCTTTTATTCCTACGCCCTTAAAAGCAACGTCTACGATTATATTTTCCCCCGTTCCTTTAACGTCTATAACCGTGCCTTCGCCGAATTTGGTGTGTTTTACTTTTATCCCGCGCTTGTACCCGTTAAAGTCCGCGTTTTTGTTCTCAAGCGGCGCACCGGATTTTAACAGGGATTTTGCATAAGCCGAAGAATATCCGCCTACTTTACTTTGCGAAACGGGAATATCGTCGCTATCTGCGTCGTTATATCCGAAACGCCCGTAATCTTTATACCCGTAATCGGTAGACTGATACGCTCGCTTTTCATTATCAAAAGCGTACGGATTAAGCACGGGTTGCGCTTCTTTTAAAAAGCGGGATTGCGTCATATGCTCACGGCTGCCGTACATGTACCTGCTCATAGCGCGGGTAAGATACAAACGCTCTTCCGCACGGGTTATCGCAACGTACATAAGCCTACGCTCTTCTTCGAGTTCGTCTTCGTCAACACCGCTTCTTGCGATAGGCAGTATTCTTTCGTCAAGTCCCGCTATAAACACGCATTTGAATTCCAAGCCCTTAACGGCGTGGATTGTCGCCACGCTTACCGCGTCGTCTTCGTTAATGGAGTCGGTATCGGTTGAAAGCGTCATCGCGTTAAGATAGTCCGAAAGCGTTGCCCCGCGGTTATCCGAAATAAATTGCTCGGCGGTATTGACAAGTTCGCTGATATTGTATAGTTTAGAAGTGTTTTCTTCGCTTTTTTCGGCAAACTGGTCTTTAAAAGACGTCTTTTCCAAAACGTATTTTAATAGTTCCGAAACGCTGTTTACTGCCGCATATTCCCTGAAATTATCGAGTAAAAGCCTGAAATTAAACAGTTTGGTTCGCGCCGCCGCACCGATACCCGTTTCTTCAAGGCGCGTTAGCCCGTCGTATAAAGAAATGCCGTACGCCGCGCAAAATTCCCTTAACTGCATAAGCGTTTTATCGCCTATTCCCCTTTTCGGAACGGCAATACAACGCAAAAACGATTCGTCGTCGAAAGTGTTGTTTATAACTTTAAGATAGGATAGCGCGTCCTTTATTTCTTTGCGTTCAAAAAACTTAAACCCGCCGTAAATTCTATACGGTATGCCGTATTTGGTAAATTCCTGCTCGAACGCGCGGGACAGTGCGTTTACGCGCATAAATACGGCAAAATCTTTATATCTGTAATTTGTTCTCGCCATCAGATTTTTTATCTGAATAGCGGCGAAAGTCGCTTCGTTATTTTCGTCCGTACCGATAAACGTTTCTACCTTTACGCCGTCGGAATTTTCGGTATAAAGTTCTTTTTCCCTTCTGCCGACGTTGTTTTTTATAATACAGTTTGCAAGTTCGAGTATCTTTTTGGTAGAACGGTAATTTCTTTGTAATTTATAAGTTTTTGCGTCTTTAAAAACTTTATCGAAATTCAATATATTCTCGATTTTCGCGCCGCGCCAGCCGTAAATACTCTGGTCGTCGTCGCCTACGACGAAAATATTACCGTGTTTTGACGCAAGCATTTTTGCGATATCGAACTGTACTTTATTCGTGTCCTGAAACTCGTCTATATGTATGTATCTGAACTTATCCGCGTAGTAATCTAAAACTTCGGGGTGCGTTTTAAAAAGTTCGTACGTTTTAAAAAGCAAATCGTCAAAATCAAGCGCATTAGAACGCATAAGTTGATTGTCGTATTCCCTGTAAATATTGATAAGTTCGTCGGAAAACCGCCCGCCGTTATATTCGTTTTTCACATCTTCAGGCGAAAGACTGTCGTTTTTCGCCTTGGAGATAAAATTTTTAGCCGATTTTAAAAGTTTGTCCGCATCGCAGCCTAAATCCTGAAAAACGCGCTTTAAAACCTTTTCTTTATCCGTTTCGTCGTACACCGTAAAATACTTGTCGTAGCCGATTTTATCTATATCACGCCTTAAAATCCGCACGCACATACTGTGAATTGTCGAAACCCACATATAGTCCGGAATCCACATATGTTCCGTACAGTCGACCATTTTGGTAAGTCGCGTTTTCATTTCGTCAGCCGCTTTGTTGGTGAAAGTTATCGCCATTATGTTTGCGGGGTCGATTTTCTTTTCAAGCACAAGGTACGCTATGCGCGAAGTAAGTACGCGGGTTTTGCCGCTACCCGCCCCCGCTATAACAAGTACCGCGCCTTCGGTATCGAGCACGGGTTTTATCTGTTCTTCGTTGAGTTTTGAAAGCAATTCTTTAATATCGGCCATAAAAATATTTTACCATATACGCGCGTTTTTTTCAAGCGCAATAAAAACATTATGGCGCATAATTTAAAAATTACGGCGCGCCGATTTTCGGCGCGCCGTAAACGAATAAAAATCCCTTTTATTTAGTAATGGTTATTTTATTTAACGCCCTCGGACTGTCGGGATTATTGCCGATTCCGCAGGAAATCTTGCAGGCAAGCATCTGCGCGAACAGCGCGAACCCGAACATAGTAAATTCTTCGCCAAGCCCGAAATCGAAATAGGCTACGTTTTCGGGCTTATATTCTTTCGCAAGTTCTTCGTTATCGGTTATAACGAGTACGGGTGCGGAAAGAGAAAGCATTTTATCTATGCACTTTTGCTGGTCGGCTTTAACCAAAGCCGCACTTTCTTTATTCATAGTGTTTTTAGCGCAGTAAATAAATACGGGCGTGTTTTCGTTTACCATAGCCATAGGTCCGTGGTAGAAGTCGCTACCCGCGTACCCCTTCATCTGGATATAGCAGGTTTCTTGCAGTTTTAACGTCGCTTCCATAGCGATTGCAAAAGTTATGCCCCTTGACAATACGAAACCGCTCTTCATATAATTGAATTTGTCCGCGTACACGGTGGTAAGCGCGTCGATTTTCGGGAAAACTTCATTGATTTTGTCGCCTAAACTATCAAGCATTTTAAGTTGTTCTTTATTATCGGAAAGTTCCGCGGCAAACCATAAAAGATTGAAAAGCTGCGCGTTGAAAGTCTTGGTCGCGGCAACGCTCTTTTCTTCTTCCGCCGCGCAGAATAAGTGATATTTCGCTTCTTTCGCCATCGGACTTTCTTCATCGTTGGTAATGGAAACGGTAATCGCGCCCTGTGCGTTCGCGCGTTTTAAAACTTCAAGTACGTCCGCCGCCTTACCGCTTTGACTGCAACCTATAACCACGCTGTTTTTATAATTGATTTTACCGTTATACATTGTAATTATGCTCGGTGCGGCAAGCCCTACCGTATACGGCGAGTTGCACTCCAGAACGTATTTGAAATAGATAAGCGCATGGTCGCTCGTTCCGCGCGCCGCGGCTACGAAATTGCTGACGCCGCTTGATTTAACGTCGGCGACAAGTGCCGACATAACGGCGGCGTTCGCCTTTTGTTCTTTTGCGAAAATAGCGGAAGTTTCGCTGATTTCTTTCCACATTAAAGTGTCTTTGTAAAACATACTAATTACTCCTTTTTATTGTTCAAAGATATTTTATCACCATAGCGCGCAATAATCAACTTATAATTGCCGATTTGTACTAATTTTTGTGTAAAAATATATTGTTTTTTTTAGTACCGTAATGTTATCTTATAACTTGACATAAAACACCGTTTTATGTTAGAATTTTTTTAATATATAAAATCGTTTAAGTAAAAGAGAGAATTCTTCAAGGTGAATAATAAATTAAAGATTATAGAAGCGATGGACGTCTATCTTCCGGACGTCGACGGCGTTATAAACTGCGTTAACAATTACAGCGTGAACTTATCGGACAGAACCGATTTGACTGTCATTTGTCCCAAAAACAAGAAATCTTATGTAGATAATTTCCCGTATAAAGTCGTACGCTGCAAAAGCGTGCATATACCCATTTTAAATCAATATTACGGCTTTCCTAATTCGGACGGAAAATTTAAAAAAACTATAATGGAAGCGGATTGCGATATAATACATCTGCACTCCCCTTTCGGCATGGCAAAATTTGCGGTAAAAGTCGCAAAGAAAAAGAATATTCCACTTGTTGCCACTTTTCACTCTAATATGCGGCAGATTTTTGAAAGCATTTTCAAATCCAAGTCTTTCAGCAATATGCTCTGCAAAAAACTCGGCAAAATTTATAATCAGTGCGACGAAGTGTTCGTCTGTTCGCCTATTGTCGAAAAACAGTTGCGCTCTTACGGATATACGGGCAAAGTTTCATATCTCCCGTTCGGCACGGACTTTAAAAAATGCGAAAACGTCGAAGAAAATTCCCTTCTCGCAAACAAAGAATTCGGCATAAAAGAGCGCGAACTCGTCTTTATCTACGTCGGCAGAGTAATGAAATTAAAGCGTATAGATTTTATTCTCGATTCGCTTAAAATCCTGAAAGACAAGGGTATTAAATTCAAATTCTTTATTGTCGGCAAGGGTGCGGAACTTAATAAACTTAAAAAATACGCTAAAAAACTCGGCTTTTTTGAAGACGAAGTTGTTTTTACGGGCTTTTTGGCAAGGGAAAAATTCCCGCTTTTATTCTCGCGGGCAGATTTATTGCTATTCCCTTCCGTTTACGACAATTTCGGGCTGGTCAAGGTTGAAGGCGCGTCTTACGAAACGCCGGGGGTTTTCGTTAAAGGCACTTGCGCGGGCTACGACATACAGCACGGCTTTAACGGTTTTCTTTCGGAAAACGATACGGAAAGTTTTGCAAACGCCATTATTGACGCGGTACAGGACTACGACAAGTTAAAACAAATCGGCAAAAACGCCAAAGACACCGTATATATCAGTTGGAAAGACTGTACAGACAGACTTTTAGAGACTTACGAAAGAATAATAAAAGAACATAAGATCAAACAAGTTCCGCAAAACAATGCGGACAAGGAATAATATATATGATAATAAGAAGCAGAGCGCCGCTACGGCTCGGGTTTGCGGGCGGCGGCACGGACCTTGAAACCTACAGCAACATAAAAGGCGGCGCGGTGTTAAACGCCACTATAAGTATGTATGCTTACTGCACGTTAATCCCCACCGATAACGGCAAAATATGTATATATTCGTACGACAATAAAAACAATCTGGAAATTGACAGCGTGCCGTATATCGCGCCCGACGGTGATAAACTTATTCTGCACCGCGGCGTATATAACCGCATAGTCAAAGATTTTAACGGCGGCAATCCCCTGTCGTTTATAATGAGCACCAGCAACGACGCGCCCGTTGGTTCCGGACTCGGTACTTCTTCTACTATGATAGTCGCTATTTTAGAAGCCTTTAACAGATGGCTGAAGTTGGGGCTTAACGATTATCAGAAAGCGCGTCTTGCCTACGACATAGAACGTAAAGACCTTAAACTTGCCGGCGGCAAGCAGGACCAGTACAGCGCGGTGTTCGGCGGGTTTAATTTTATGGAGTTTAAACCCGACGGAAACGTTTTAGTTAACAATTTGCGCCTTGAAAAAAACTGCGTTAACGAATTAGAGTGTTCTATGATTTTATACTACGGCGGGCAAAGCAGAAAATCGGCGGACGTGCAGTTCGAACTTACCAAAAACATTATTAACCGCCAGATTGAAAACACGGCGCAGAAAAAAGACACGACGATAAGCGCGCTCGACGCGTTAAAACAGAACGCCTACGATATGAAGCATTACCTTTTAACGGGCAATCTCGCGGCGTTTATTCAGGCGATACGCGTGGGCTGGGAAAACAAAAAGAAAACGTCGAGTATCGTTTCAAACGCGGAACTCGAAAACACTATAAATTTTGCCATGGAAAACGGCGCGGAAGCGGTCAAGGTTTCGGGCGCGGGCGGCGGTGGATTTTTGTTGCTATTATGCAACCCGATAAACCGCCAAAAACTTACCGACGCGCTTAAAACGCTCGACGGTAGCGTGTATTCGGTTAAATTCAGCGATTCAGGGGCGGAAAGTTGGATAACTTATTAAACGTTAAGGCGCTTATTTTAGCCGGCGGAAAAGGCACTAGACTTCAAGAAATCACCAAAAACCTTATTCCTAAGCCTATGGCGATAATCGACGGCAAGCCTATTTTAGAGCACGCGATAGATAAACTTAAAAATTACGGCGTTAAGGATATTTTTATCAGCGTCGGTTTTTTAAACGAACAAATCCGCGATTATTTCGGGGACGGTAAAAAATTCGGCGTCAATATAAAATATATTATCGAAAACGAACCGTTAGGTTCGGGCGGGGCGCTGTATTTTATCAAAGACCGTATAGACTGTAATCTTATCGTATGCCCCGGGGACGTTGTTTTCGACGTGGATTTTAAAATGCTACTCGATT
>CAMOVY010000035.1 GCA_946627905.1 uncultured Clostridia bacterium | reverse complement strand
ATACCGAAGGCGGAGAACCGACGAGCCGTATAAGCAACGAGGACACTACCCACCATTTGGAAAGAAACCGTTATGCGGGCGGCGACGTTTACGAAGCAGGTCCTACCAACAACAGTTATAACGATTGGAATCAGCCGCTTGAAAATCAATGGATGTACCATGCGACTTCTTCCGTTATACTTTCAACGTCGCTTATTTCGTCTTTCGATTGCGTAGACACGACTAAAGTCGGAATAACGGGGATTTCGTGGGGCAGCGTTATAACGAGCATAGTTTTAAAGTATGACGACAGGTTAAGTTTCGCGATGCCTATCTACGGCGGAATCACGCAGTCGCAGTCGAGCGGTTCGTCTGCGGGTAGACACCCCAACCAGACTTCTATAGACCGCTGGGACACTATTGACGGGCTTATAGGTATAGACTGTAAAACCTTTTACGTAACGTCTGACGCGGACTTTGCGTTTTCTATGGATATAGCCGACAGGTGCAGCAGAGCGACGAACGGCGCGCTTAATTATAAAAACGGGTTTTCGCACGGGCAGAGTCAGGGCGCTTACGAAGAAAACCTGCCGAATTTTGCGAAATACTGTTGCGGTTTAGAAACGACGTTTATGAACGTCGTTTCGCACCCGACGAGAGAAAATCCGAAAATAGCGGTAGAACCTTACGGCGGCGCTAAAGTGGAATCGGTGTGGCTTTACTATACGCCGGACGAACTGGTTAACGATACCGCAACGTGGCGCACGAAATTCGTATCTTTTGCGAACAAGTCGGAATATTCTTTCACCGTTCCCGAATCCACCCACGCGTACGTGCGTATAAGATATTCGGGTAATAAAACGGTTTGCTCTTATCTGTTTTAAGCGGTTTTGACAGGGGGAATAAAAAATGAAAATCGATATCAGGAACAGAAAAATCAAAGGAATTTTTATAGCGCAACTTTTTGCGCTTGCGGCTTTATGTTTTTCGCTTTTCGTAGTCAGTATCAGTTTCAAAGACAACTCGCAAGCCGTTGCCGAACCGTCCGCAACATATATGAATATGGAAACGGGCGAACTGTCTTTCAACTCGAATATAAACGGGCGCAGTTCGTCGGGCAACGCGCAGATGTATGCGGACGGAACGTTCGTTGAATCTTTTGCCGCACCCGTTATGACGGTGTGGCACTTCCCGTCGGTTGCGGAAGTCAGACTTAACACGACGATACGCAAACAGTACACGCAGGGGACTGCCGAACTCTATTTCAGGATAGTTCACGAACACGCGAGGACGGGGCTTAACGAAGTTATATACCCCGCGGACGGAACGTGGCTGTATCTTAACGATGAGTTAAACGCGGAAGGTACGGGCTATAACACGGTTTCCGTCAACGAGTATGTGAACGTTTTGGCAGGCGATAAAATCAAGATAATCGTGCGGAACGCCAACAACGGTGGCTGGTGTACGGCGGTACTCGGCGGCGGAATATACTTCCTTTACGACGGCGGTCCGGCAAGCGGCGTGAGTATCAATTATACGGACACTTCGGTGTCATACGTAAGTTCGGACACGGCGGGCGCGGCGATACCCGAAGCGCTGCGGGAATATTACGGAGCTAACGCGGTGAAATCGGACGTTATAACTTACGAATACATAACGTCTTATACCGACCATAACGACGGAAACGCCGTTCCGTCGGATACTTTCCTTAATTATGACGTTCAGGTTATACAGCAATCGGTCGCGACCGTTCAGGGCGACAACTTTACCGCAAAGCAACAGAGTTTTATCTGGGGACCGGATTTGTCGGGCGCGGAATATATAAGTTTTGACGTAAACAACACTCTCGGCGACGCGGCGGGCGTAGGTTTTGAAATACTTATCAGCGACGACAACGTTTACGGTGCGGTCTGGACGGCGGGCGCGTATACCGAATATTACGCGATAAGCGGAAACGTTATTACCGTCGGCAAACTTACGGCGGGCGAATTCAACCGCGGCGAAGCGCTTATTCCCGCGGGCTTTAACGGCACGATTATTTTCCCCATCGTTAATCTCGAAAAAATAGGGTACAGGTTCGGTTCGGAACTTAACGGCGCAATCGGCGACTTTAAAATAGCGGATTTAGGAAACATCTGGCGTTTCGATACAGTGGTAAATCCCGTTTCGGGCGCAAGTTATTCGGCAAGCGGCACTTTGTCCGTAAGTAATCTGAAAATTTTGGGCACGGAACTTCCCGAAACCGAAGCGAGCGAAGACAGGGCGATACGCGCGATAAAAAACATAGGCGAAGTAAATCTTGCGAGCGAAAGAATTATAGCGTACGCGCGTAGCGTGTATAATTCCTTGCCGATGGAAAAGCAACTGCTTGTATCCAACTACGGTACTCTTACCGCGGCGGAAAGCAGGTTCGCAACGCTTACCGACTATTCCGCATATATAGGCACTCACGGTAAAGATTTCAAAAACAGCGAAGGCGTTGTTTTCGGGAAGACGTTTTCGTCGCCGTCCACCGTTGCGGCGTGGATAAAAGTCGCAAGAGATATCGCCGATAACGAGCATATAGGTACGGTTATCGGGAACTTAGGCAAAACGTCGCACGGGCAAGGGGTGTACGATTCCGACGACTCCTTCTCTATGGAAATAACGTCAAACGGCAATCCGCGCTTTACGTGGCGCGTGTCCGAAACAGAAAAAGCGACTTTCGTCGTTAAAAACGTCGACGTAAGAATTAACAAGTGGATACACTTGGCGTTCACGCGGGACGCGCGCTCTAACCTTATAACTTGCTACGTTAACGGCGTTGTCGCGGCACAGAAGTACGTAGACGACGGCGATATCGCCGATATAAAGATGAAAGTTCCCGCAATGATAGGCTCGGATTACACGGACGATTTTGTATTGTCTATAAACGAAGACCCGAAGTTCAAGGGGTATATCGCTAACGCGAGAGTGTATTCCGACGTGCTGAACGCAAGCGCGATAATTTCCGACGCAAAAGGCGTTAAGTCGGGCAGAATTTTAGGGTGCGTGGACTTTTTAAGCGGAGAAGCGGGCGAATATTACGAACAGGCGGGTATAGGCGCTTTTGACGCGTACGGTTGGCAGGACGTGCAGTCCGAAGACTTGCACGTAGAAGACGGCTTTACGTTGGCAGTTTTCGGCAACACGCAGATGATGCTTGCAAAAGCCAAAGACGGGCAGGGGCGCGACTTATACGACGAAAATTACGATTACACTTACAACGTGTTTTATAAAAACGTGCAGTGGCTTATCGACAACAAAGACGGACTTAATCTCGAATTCGTTATGCATATGGGTAATTTAACCGACAACCTTAACAACAGTTTTGCGGCGACGAAAGGCGTTAAAGAACTCGAATACGGTATGTCGTTTATGGATATGCTGACGACGGCGGGCGTGCGCTGGTCGCTTAACCGCGGCAATCACGACGGCGGGTTTGATTCTACGCATACGGGGCTTTACGACGCAGGTTATTCTTACGCGAATTACGCCGCGCTTGCGGACGGCACTTACAACAATTCGGATATGCACTCCGCGTACTACACGTTCGAAACGGGCGGGCGCAAATACCTTATAATTTCTCTGGATTTAGAACCGACCGACGCGGAACTGAACTGGGCAAACTCGGTAATTTCGGCGAACGCGGACAGGCGGGTAATAATCACAACCCACGCGTATATCGGCGCGGACGGCAAACTTATTAACAACACTTTGGGCGGCTTACAGAACAATAACGGTGCTGCCGTATGGGAAAAATGCGCAAGCAAACATAAAAACGTAATAATGGTTTTATGCGGGCACGCAAACGGCGTGGACGTAGTAAAATCGGAAAAAGTCGGCGACAACGGAAACACCGTTTATCAGGTTATGATAGACGAGTCGAGAATGGAATATTTCGGAAGCAGACAAACGGGCGTGTTTGCGCTATTAAATTTTGCGGAAAACGGAAACAGAATAAACGTTTCTTATTATTCCGCGACGGAAAGCCGTCTTTTCCGCACCTGCAATCAATTCTCGATAGATTTAAATTCCGCGGACTACGATTTCGAGCTTGAAAAAGACGAACTTCAGACGGTGTTGCTACCTGACATAAACGCCTTCGGCGGCGCGAACGGCAGAACGGATATGTGGGGCGGTATGTACGTTTACGCGGACGGGGATTCTAATCTCGGTATGAATTCCAACAACTTCGGTATAAACGACTTGTCTTACGGCTACGCGGCGGCGTTCGATATTACGGCAAGCGGGGTGTTCCGCTTTGACGAAACGGCGTACGTAAAGACAAACGCGAGTTCCTGGTTCTATTTAAGCGCGTTCGTGGTAAGCTCGGACGGAACGGCTAAACGCTGGTTCCCGAAAGACGCGAACGTTTACGTGCCGTCGGCAAGTGAAACGCAGGGTATAACTTTACGGGCAAATAGCGTGGAATACGTAATAAAGGGCGACGGGCAGCAATTCCCGCTGTCGGATTTGGGTGCGTTAAGCGTAAACGCAGGCGACAAGGTAATAGTGTTTATGCAGAGTTTCGGTGTAAATTACGCCAAATTCGAAGCCGTCCTTTATACGGGTTCGGGCACGACGGTAAACTATTCTACGGGGAATGCGTTCAACACGGCGTCCACGGCGGCTTCCGCAATAATTACCGAACTGTTTAACGCGGGCTACGGCGCTACTTTAAACGGCGCGCCCGTAAACTACAACGGTATTACCGTCGGTTGGTACAGAACGGACGATACGGGTTCAACGTACGCGCCGTTCAAGTATTCGTTAACCGTATCCGATACCGACGACAACGTAATAATAAGCGCGGTAAGCGTTAAAAACGCGACTTACGAATTGCCGACGTTAGAGAGATTAGGCAAGGTGTTTATAGGCTACGAAATAGACGGCGACATTTATCCCGCGGGCTACGTTTTAACTATCGACAAGGATATAACGGCGACGGCGGTTTTCGCAGGGTTCTATATGGTAAACGGTGCGTCGGTAAGGCTTAAAGACCCCAGCGGATTAAGATTTTCCGCACACATAACCGAAAGCGATTACGTTTACCTTATCGGCAAGGGACTTAACATACAACTCGGCACGGTTATCGTAAAAGCGGCGGATATAACTTCGGACGGAAAAATCAATTACGACCTTATAACCACGGACACGGAGATAATGAACGTCAACGTGGTAAGCACGGTGCAAAAAACGGAGTACGGAAACCTTACTTTCAATCTGGCGCTGGTAGGCATAAGCGCGGGCGGATATAGCGACAGATTTGCGGCGCGTTCGTATATGATTATAACGTATGCGGACGGCACGGAAAAAACGCTGTACGCTTCAGTCGGCGACAACGCGCGAAGCGTGGCGGAAGTTGCGCGGGCGGCACTTGACGACGTTAGTTTAATCTATTCCGAGAGATATGCGTTTGCAAGAAACGGCGCGTTCAGTCCGTATAGCGCGCAGGCGGCGCAGACCTTAAACGGCTTTGCGCAAGGGGTGTAAGATGAAAAAGAAATACGAAGGGATTTTCATAAAGGTATGGACCATTGATGAAAAATCTGTCATAATGGTATCAGGGAATCAACCCGGGGATACGGGGCACGACGAAGACGACGATTTTGTTTATTCGCCATGGTAGCATGAAAAACTAAAAATTATTACAATAGGAGAACTTCACGCAATGACGAACGAAAGACACAACAAGCGGGTAAAGAAACACGCACACGTAAAACACGAAAGCGAACGGCACGTAAAAAGCGTGCTTAAAAGCGCCGAACTGTTTTATACGGCAATGCGTTTAAACGGCGACCTGATGGTTTATCAGTACGGGCATCACGAATGTCCCAGCGCCCATTATTACGGTCCGAGCGAACGGGAATATTATCTGTTCCATTACATAGTAAAAGGGCACGGCATATACAGAACGGACAGTAAAGAGTACCGTTTGGGTAGCGGCGAAGGGTTTTTGATAAAACCGGGAGAAACGACTTTTTATCAGGCGGACGAAAACGACCCTTGGGAATATTACTTCGTAGCCTTTCACGGGACAATCGCCAAAACGGTTGTTGCGGAGATAGATTTCGAAGACGGGTATATTTTCCGTTCGGATAACCCCGAAACTATGGAAAGGTGTATGAAAAGCCTGTGTAAGCAGTACCCGACGGGCGCGCTGTGGGGCGAATACAAGGTTTTAGGCAAATTTTACGTTCTTTTATCCGAAATGATAAAGGAAAAGGGTGTAAGTTCGTCGGTGCAGCAGAGAAAGCAAAACCTTTCTGTGGTAAACGAAGCGCTTTCGTACATAAAGGAAAATATTGCAAAAGACGATTTGTCGGTGCAACGCATAGCCGAACACGTGAATCTCGACAG
Source organism: uncultured Clostridia bacterium (assembly GCA_946627905.1). Lineage (GTDB taxonomy): Bacteria > Bacillota > Clostridia > Christensenellales > Borkfalkiaceae > UBA1259. The sequence goes on along the minus strand of CAMOVY010000035.1, from coordinate 3,037 downwards.
AACCAGCCTTTACAGGGTGTTCAAAAAGAAATTCAACGTGTCGGTGGTACGGTATATTAAAAACTACCGTATGGACAGGGCGGCGGCGCTTTTATCGGAAACCGCGCTTACCTGCCGCGAGATATGTTTCAGGGTGGGGATGCCCGAATATCCGAATTTTTGTAAAAGCTTTAAAGCCTATTACGGATACGCGCCTATGGACTACCGCAAAACTTTCGGAACGGCTTATAAGAAAAAACACCACAAATAAAACTTATCAGGGGGAGAAGGTATGAAAGGAAGAAAATTCAAACTTATTCTTACCGCAATTATCGGCGTTATAACGGCGACGATAATTGCTATCACTTCCGCCGCTTGTTCAAAAAGCATAAGCGTTTGGCAACTTGCGGACGCTTCGGAAGTTAACTCTTTCGGTGCGACGTCGCTATCGGGCACTATCAACTACGAGTACGCACCCGTGGCGGGCGACGCGTATACAGTCTACGTTTCCCCCGACGGTAATAACGCCAACGACGGAAGAACCAAGGAAACCGCGGTAAGTTCTATAAAACAGGCGCAGATTTTAACGAGAGCGTACGTCTCGGGCGGCGGGCAAAGCGATTGCGTTATTATGGTAGCCGACGGCGAATATTTCCTTTCAAGCGAACTAAGTATCGCGTATGCGGACGTCGCTAACGGCAACAAGTTGTTTATACGCGCGGAAAACAGCGGCAAAGCGACGGTAAGCGGCTCTCGCCGCGTAGACAAAAACAGTATAACGGAAGTTCAGGACGACGTTTTGGGCAGGGTGTGGAAGATACCTTGCGCGGAAAGCGTTAACCAACTTTACGTGGGCGACGATTACGCCATCCGCGCGCGTTATCCCGACAGCGGAACTCATCTTCGCTTACTTAACTGGGACGAAGCGTACAAGACGATAATAATCGATTCCAAAGATATAGAAGACTTTGACAAATCGGATTTAGCGGGAAGCACGTTCGTCGCGCAGATAATGTGGGGGGAATCCTATCTCAGAATAGACGACATAGAAGAAAAGGATAATGTTTCGCACGTTGTGGTAGCAGGTGCCGACATCGGCGTATTCGGGCGGACGTCTCCGCAGACAAAAGAAAGGCAGAGTTATCATTTTGAAAACTCCAAAGCGTTTTTATCGGTAGCGGGCGAGTTCTTTTACGACGCGGACGAAAGCGTAATATATTATCTGCCTTACGCGCACCAGACAACCGAAAACACGACGATACGTATTCCTTATACCGAAGAGTTGCTTTCGATAAAGGGCGGCGCGGCGTATCCCGTTTCAAACGTGTATATAGAAGGCTTGAATTTCAAATATACGGGCAACGCGCACATTGACGGCAAAGTCGGCAATCAGGTAAACAAAGACGACGGCAGTAATAAGCGCGACGCGGGTACGGTAAACGACGGCAGACCTTATTCCGCCATAACTTTGGAATACGCTAAAAACATAACCTTTTCGGGAAATACGTTCGCGGTTATGGGCGGCGGCGCACTTGATTTTGTAGAAGGCACGCAGAATATAAACATAAGTAAAAACCTGTTCCGTTCGGTGGGCGGAAACGGTATTTTGGCGGGTGCGATACATTACGAAATAGGCATGGTAAAAACCGCCGAAGCGGCGCTGGTTAAAGATATAAATATAGAACACAATTATTTCACCGATATAGCGTGGCAGGAATACGGCGGTTGCGCGGTAGCGCTTAACTACTGCTTAAACGGAAAAATATCCTATAACACAATAAACAATACCAGATATTCGGGCATTTCCGTTGGCTGGGGCTGGTCAAAAGAAGCGTACCCCTTCCTTGCGAATAACGAGATAAGTTATAATTACATATCTAACGCTATCAACCTGTTAAGCGACGGCAGCGCGATATATCTCGTCGGATGCCAGCCGAATTCCAAAGTGTTCGATAACTATATAGAAAACATATACGACTCGGTATGGAAATTCCCCAACGACCTTATAGAACGCGGACACGCCAAGTGGGCGCTTTCCGTAATATATCTTGACGAAGGAGTGGGCGGAACAAGTGCCGACGATATCGTTAAGGTTTATAACAATTATATTTACGGCGGCGACGTTCAGCAGTACTTTACCGACAACGCAAAACAAGGGTATTACGAGATTTCCGAAATTTCTTCGGGCAACCGCTCCAAAGTGAAAAAAGGTGCGGGCGCGAGCAAAGAAGCGTTTGAGAACATATATTCGCAGAAAAAAATATTCGGTTTCTATATGGAAAGTCAGACGCAGGCTACCATATTCGGCGAAGCGCTTGACAGCGAAGACAGTATTTTGGTGTTAAGGGGCAAAGACGGAAACTTTACGCAGCTTGACGTAAACGACGTAATAAGCTGGGACGCGAATAAGATTGAATTTTTAACAGAGAACTATTCTTCGGGCGAAGCGTTCCTGTTAAACAAAGACGGCACTACGTCGAATAGGCTGTTTATAACCCTTAACGTCGACAAACAGTACAGCCAGCAGGGGCGTTTCAAGGAAGAGTGGGGCGGACTGTCGGGGCTTGCGAGACTGCGTGTGTCAAGACGTAATCTGAAAGAATTTAAATCAAGCAGTGCGCTTTCCGGATGGCCGCCGAGAGATATAGACGATAACAACACGTATACCGGTTGGTCGTCGAACGACGGCGACAGTAATCCCTGGATATCTTTCGAGCTTGACGGAAGGTCCAAGGTAAACAAATTTATCCTGTACGGAAGAACGGGAAGCAGCGACCAGCCCGAGTGCCGTAAGAATTTTGAAATTCACGGCTACGACGTAGACGGCAACGACATACTGTTGTTCTCCGTGTCCGGCGACGAAGATGCGTATCCGCCGTTCGGTTCGCTGATTATCGACATATCCAAAACGGAATATAAAGACACGGTGTTTACGGGCTTTAAGATATGCCGACCGGAAGGCAATTCCGACTACTTCTTTATAGCGGAAGTAGCGATATTCTAAAAAATCACCTGAAATTTGGAGCAATTTATGAAAAGTGCAAACGCAAACCCGGAC
>CAMOVY010000034.1 GCA_946627905.1 uncultured Clostridia bacterium | reverse complement strand
CCAGTCGAACTTGCCGCTGTCGATAATAGCGCCGCCGACGCCCGAACCGTGCCCGTCTATGTATTTAGTTGTAGAGTGCGTTATATTATCCGCGCCCCACTCTATCGGACGGCAATTCACGGGCGTTGCGAAAGTGTTGTCGATAATAAGCGGAACGCCGTGTTTATGCGCCACACGCGCAAAAAGTTCGATATCGAGAACCGAACACGCGGGGTTTGCAATCGTTTCCCCGAACACCGCTTTGGTGTTGGGTTTAAACGCCTTGTCAAGTTCTTCTTCGGTACAATCGGGCGAAACGAAAGTAAAGTCAATACCCATTTTACGCATAGTTACATTAAACAGGTTAAAAGTGCCGCCGTAGATAGCCGAACACGCAACTATATGGTCGCCGCAGTTAGCGACGTTAAACGTTGCGAAAAAGTTTGCCGCCTGCCCCGACGAAGTAAGCATACCCGCAGTACCGCCTTCGAGTTCCGTGAGTTTTTTAGCCACGAAGTCGTTGGTCGGGTTTTGAAGCCGCGTGTAAAAATATCCGCTGGCTTCTAAATCAAACAGTTTACCCATATCTTCGCTCGTATCGTATTTAAACGTTGTGCTCTGGATAATGGGAATTTGGCGGGGTTCGCCGTTTTTCGGGGTGTAGCCGCCCTGAACGCAAGTTGTTTCTATCCTTTTTTTGTCTGACATAATCGCTCCTTTATTTAACAGATTTTAAATATCTTTCCTTTTCTCTTTCAATATCTTTTTCCATCAGGGATTTTTTCTTGTCATAAGTGTGCTTGCCCTGACAAAGCCCTAACTCCATTTTAACCAGCGCGGATTTAAAGTACAGTTTAAGCGGCACTACCGTCAGCCCCTTTTCCGCGACTTTGGACGAAAGTTTTACTATTTCCGCTTTATGCAACAACAGTTTTCTGTCCCGCGTGGCGTTTTTAGTGTTGAACGCGCCTGACTTATCGTACACCGCGATATGCATATTTTTTACGAATATTTCGCCGCCCGAAAATACGCAAAAACTGTCTTTAAGGTTGCAATTCCCGCCCCTTACCGACTTTATTTCCCCGCCGTCGAGCATTATGCCCGCCTCAAACCTGTCGAGAATATAATATTCGTGGTGTGCCACACGGTTGGTGGCGATAATCTTTCCGTCCATTTGCTTTTATTTTACTACTTTTTAACGCCGTTTGCAACTATATTAAACCGATAAACCCGCGCGCTTTTCGCTTCAAAAAACAAGGCGGTTCAGAAAGAACCGCCCAGAATTTTTGAATTTACCCGCAAATTACGAAAATAAAGCGATAATCGCAAACGTAATTGCAAGAACCGTGAAAATTATACCGCTTATTACGGTGTAAAGTTTCATTTTGTGTTCAAAAGTCTTGCTCTTATTCTTTCCGAGAAAAGTTTCGGTAGTACCGCCGAGCGCGCTCACCCCAGATGAGTTGCCCGGCTGGAACATTACTACGAGTATTATAAATAACGCGCAGATTGCCATAATTGCCAAAAGCGCCTGTTTAACACCGCCGTGCCATGCAGTCCAGAAAGAACCGCTTGCCATAAGTATTCCTGCAAAGTTCATAATTTACTCCCAAAAAACGTAAATTTAACTCAAATCGTTAAAAACAAAACTATTTTAACACATAAATTGTTTTTTTACAACTGTTTTTAACAATCTTTTTATCTTTCGATTAAACTTTCGCCCGTCATCTCTTTGGGCTTTGCTATTTCCATCATAGAAAGAAGCGTAGGCGCGATATCGCAAAGTTTACCGCCTGACTTAAGCGTTTTACCTTTGAACTTATCGCCTGCCACTATAAACGGAACGACGTTAGTTGTGTGGGCGGTAAACGGATTACCGTTTTCGTCCAGCATTTTGTCGGCGTTGCCGTGGTCTGCGGTTATTATCGCAGAGCCACCCATTGAAAGAATTTTATCGACGACTTCTTTTACGCATATATCGACCGTTTGCACCGCTTTTACCGCCGCGTCGAACACGCCCGTATGCCCTACCATATCGCAGTTGGCGAAGTTCAAAATCATTACGTCGTAATTGCCCGAGATAAGTTCCGATAAAACTTTATCCTTTACTTCGTACGCGCTCATTTCGGGTTTTAAGTCGTAAGTCGCGACCTTTGGCGACGGAATAACTATTCTGGTTTCGCCGCTTACGGGCGCTTCTATTTTCGCGTTAAAGAAAAAGGTTACGTGCGCGTATTTTTCAGTTTCGGCAATATGAAGTTGCGTTTTACCTAAAGCGGACAGGTATTGCGGCAAAGTGTTGGTTATCTCGTCCGGCGGGAAAGCAACGTAAACGTCCTTAAAACTCGCGTCGTATACCGCAAAGCCCGTATATACGGGTGCAAGAAAACCCGTTTTCCGTTCAAAATACATCTGCTTGCCCTTGTCGCTATCAAAATAAGGCGTAAACGCTTCTTGCGAAAGCGCGCGGGTTATCTGACGAGCCCTGTCGGGACGGAAATTAAAGAAGATGCAGGAGTCGCCTTGTTCGATTAAAGCGACGGGCTTACCGTTTTCCACGATATTCGTAGGCAACATAAATTCGTCGGTTATGCCTTTATCATAACTCTCGTTAACCGCTTTTACCGCGTTATCGCACTTTTCACCCGTGCCTACGGTCAACATATCGTAGGCTTTTAAAGTTCTGTCCCAGTTATTATCCCTATCCATAGCGTAATATCTGCCGCACACGGACGCGATTTTACCGTAGCCGAGTTTATCTATTTCCGCCTGCAAATCGGAAACGAACCCCGCGCCGGACTTCGGGTCGGTATCCCTGCCGTCCAAAAAACAATGGACGAAAGTGTTTTTTACGCCGCGCTGTTTTGCCATTTTAAGGAGCGCGTAAAGATGCGTTATATGCGAGTGAACGCCGCCTGTCGACAAAAGCCCGAAAAGGTGCAGGCTTTTGCCGTTATTTACGGCGTTATCCATCGCCTTTATAAGTGCGGAATTATTAAAGAAATCACCGTCCGTTATCGCTTTGGTTATTTTTGTTAAATCCTGATAAACTATTCTGCCCGCACCGATATTTAAATGTCCTACTTCGGAATTACCCATCTGCCCGTCGGGAAGACCTACGTCCATACCGCTTGCGCCAATAAACGTAGAAGGATATTCTTTAAACAGTTTTTTTACGTTCGGAATACCCGCCGCTTCTATTGCGTTGCCGTATTTATCGGGATTGTATCCGAACCCGTCCATTATTATTATTGCATAAGGTTTTTTTGCCATAATCTCACCTTTGAAAAAAGGCACTTTTTGTGTCGTGCCTTGTCCGTTATAATTTTTATATTAGTCTTTGTAGTTTACTATTCCCGCAAAGTCCTGCGCTTTTAACGCCGCGCCGCCTATAAGTCCGCCGTCGATATTTCTCATAGCCATAAGTTCCTTGGCGTTTGACGGTTTCATACTGCCGCCGTACTGAATACGGAGTGCTTTAGCAACTTCAGCGCCCCAAGTCTTTTTAACGAGACTTCTGATATAGCCTATCGTCTTGTTCGCGTCTTCCGCCGTCGCGGTCTTGCCCGTGCCGATAGCCCATACCGGTTCGTAAGCGATAACTATATCCGAAAAATCGGTAATGTCTTTAAATCCTTCCAAAACCTGCTTTTTAAGAACGCGCTTGGTTTTGTTCTTTTCTCTCTCGTTAAGCGTTTCGCCTACGCAAACTATCGGCTTTAAGCCGTTTTTAAGCGCCTGCTTTAAGCGCATATTGACCGTTTCGTCCGTTTCGCCGAAATAAGTTCTTCTTTCGCTATGTCCGATAATAACGTATTCCACGCCGATTTCTTTAAGCATAGCTGCGGAAATTTCGCCCGTAAATGCGCCGCTGTCCGCCCACGCTACATTTTCTGCGCCGAGTTTTATCTTGCTGCCCGCAATAGCGTTCTTTGCCACCCAAAGGTCGGTATAAGGAACGCATATAACCACTTCGGGCTTGGATTTTGCCACAAGCGGTTTAAGTTCGGTAATTAGTGCTTCCGCTTCCGCCGCGGTTTTGTTCATTTTCCAGTTGCCTGCAATAATAGGTTTTCTCATATTGTTTCTCCGTAAATATTATAAAGTTAAAATTTTGTCGATTATTTATCGTTCAAGCACTCGATACCGGGGAGTTTTTTGCCTTCGAAAAGTTCAAGCGAAGCGCCGCCGCCCGTCGAAATATGCGTCATTTTATCCGCAAAACCCAAAGTCTTTACCGCCGCCGCAGAGTCGCCGCCGCCTATTATGGTGGTAGCCGTTGTTTCCGCAAGCGCTTTGGCAACCGCTATAGTACCGCCGGCAAAACAGGGGTTTTCGAAAACGCCCATAGGTCCGTTCCATATAACCGTTTTTGCGTTTTTAACCGCGTCCGCAAACAACGCTGCAGATTTAGGTCCTATATCGAGTGCTTCTTTATCGTCGGGAATTTTATCTATATCGCATACAGAGTTCGCAATTTCCGCGTCGATAGGATTCGGAAATTCGTCCGCTATAACGGCGTCTACGGGTAAATAAAGTTTTTTGCCGAGCGCTTTCGCTTTTTCCATCATCTCTTTGCAGTAGCCTATCTGCTCGTCATCAACGAGCGAATTGCCAACGCTGTAGCCTTTAGCCTTTATAAAAGTATACGCCATACCGCCGCCGATAATAAGCGTATCGCACTTACTTAAAAGGTTGCTTATAACTTTAAGCTTATCTGCAACTTTCGCGCCGCCCAAGATTGCAACGAAAGGTCTTACGGGGTTTTCAAGCGCGTCCGCCATTACCGATAACTCTTTTTCGATAAGGAAACCGCATACTGCCGTTTTAACGAAGCCGTATTCAACGATAGCCGCAGTCGTTGCGTGCGAACGGTGCGCCGTACCGAACGCGTCGTTTACGTACACGTCGCAGAACGCGGCGAGTTTCTTGCAAAGTTCTTCGCTTCTGCCCTCTTCGCCCGCGTCGAAACGGGTGTTTTCCAAAAGAACGACGTCGCCGTCTTTCATATTAGCAACCGCAGATTTAGCCGATTCGCCCACTATGTCTTCCGCAAACACGACTTTTTTACCGAGTTTTTCGGAAAGCCTTTCCGCTACGGGACGGAGAGTAAATTTCTCTTTATCTTTAAGCGCCTTTTTAAGGTATTCTTCTTTTGCCGCCGCGCGTTCGCTTTCGGGTAGCGCTTCTATCGCTTTCTTTTCTTTTTTGGTAAGCCCGAAACCTTCGGTAAAAATATTGTGCGGCTTGCCCATATGAGAACAAAGAATAACTTTCGCGCCCTTTTCCATAAGATATTTTATGGTGGGCAGTGCACCGTCGATACGGTTTTCATCGGTTATTACGCCGTCTTTCATCGGAACGTTAAAATCTACCCTGACAAGGCATCTTTTGCCGCTGACTTCTACGTCCTTAATGGACTTTTTATTCATTGTGTTATCTCCTTACGCCTTATTTATAAAAATTTATATTTTTATCTTCAGTTAATTATATACTTTTTCGCATTAAATTGTCAAACTTAATACGCATCAAAATATTCGTTTTACTTATGGCGGTACTGTTTTATGCTGAACGCCATATTCGTTATATGGTCGCCCACCCTTTCAAGGTTAGACACCGCCTGCAGATAAATAGAACCAGCCTGTGCCGAACACGCGCCCTGCTTTAATCTTTCGACGTGCTTTAATTCGAGTTCGGCAGAGTATTTGTCGATACTCTCTTCTATCTCGTCTACTTTCGTTAAAAGTGCGTCTTCGCGCTTATCGAACGCCGCAGTCGATATATCGAACAAATCGTTTATCTTGCCCGTTAAAATCTTTAACTCTTCTTTAGCGTCTTCGGATAAGGCAACACCGTCCGCCTTAAGTTTTGCCGAATATTCCGTAATGTTTTCTGCATAGTCGCCCACCCTTTCAAGGTCTATTACCACGTGATAGTAAGAACCGACTTTACGTTCGTCCAAAAGCGAAAGGTTTTTACCTGACAGTTTGGTTAAATAAGCGGTAATACTTCTGTTTAAAAAGTTCAGCGCGTTTTCGTTCTCCCGTATTATCTCTGCGTTAGACTCGTCGCCCGAAAGCAACATTTCCACGCAGAGATTTATATTTTCCTTGGCAATCTCCGCCATACGAATAATTTCCCGCTTGGTATTGCCGACGGCAATCGGCGGAGTTTCCAAAAATCTATCGTCTATATAAGCGAAAGTAAGTTTTGCTTCCGCGCGGGTTTTGCGGTCGGGAATTATTTTAGTGGCTAGTTTAACGAGCGCACCCGTAAAAGGAAGTAAAATAAGCGTGGTTAAAAGATTGAAAAGCGTATGAAAATTAGCAATCTGTCTTTCTACCGAAGATCCGGACAGAATTTGCATAAACTCACCGAACTCTTTTCTCCATATCCAAAGCGGCGCTATACAGATAAGGCAACCGAAAAGATTGAACAAAAGGTGAATAATAGCCGTTCTTTTTGCGCTTGTGGAAGTTCCGATAGACGATATAAGCGCGGTGATACAGGTGCCGATATTCGAGCCTAAAATAATAAATACCGCCGTTTGAAAGTTCAAAGCGCTACCGATAGCGATTAAAATACCGGTAACCGCGGCGGAACTTTGTATAAGGGCGGTAAAAATTATTCCTATTAAAACGAGCAGAAGCGGAAAATGATCTTTTCCGAAAACGCTGCCGAACAACGGACGCAAGATTTTTTCCTCGGGATTTTCATAAATGATTTTATCTACCGAAACGCTCATTATTCTAAGTCCCAAAAATATAAAGCCTACACCTAAAAGAATATATCCTATTTTGTTGACTTTATCGTTTTTGAAAAACAACGCCATTACCATACCCGCCGCGGCGATTAAAGCCGCAATCGACGCGATATCGACGCCGTCTGTGCCGGATAGAGACAGTATCTGCGCGGTAATTGTAGTACCGATATTCGCACCCATTATGACCGACGCGGCTTGCGTTAGCGTTATTAAACCGATATTAACGAAACCGACGAGCATAACCGTCGTCGCCGCGGAACTGTTGATTATCGCCGTGACGGCAGCGCCTATTCCCACGCCCGCAAGTTTATTATTGGTTATGCCGCCGAGCATCTTTTTAACGTTGTTGCCGGCGATGCGTTCAAGGTTAGCGCCCATCGTCCGCATACCGAACATCATAACCGCGATGCCGCCCAGCATAAAGAACACGTTTGCGTATATCGAATTACCCATATTTCTTCCTTAAAGTCTTAAAGTTAAAATCAATCTGTCCGCAATCTGATACCGCTATAATGATACAGGATTTTTACGGATTTTGTCAAACGTTTTACCGCCCTAACGCGCGGGAATTTCGCCTTCGGTTTTAAGTCCCGCATAATTTAATTGCCGAAGCGCTTCGTAAACGCCCACGCAAACCGAGTTGGAAAGGTTTAAGGAACGCGTTTCTTCGCGCATAGGAAGCCGCACACACTCGTTATAATGCTTTTTAAGCAAATCTTCGGGCAGCCCTTTGGTTTCCTTCCCGAACACCAAAAAATCGCCGTCGTGATACTGTACTTCAGAGTGTATGTTTTTGGCTTTGGTTGAGAAAAACCAGAAATTTTTGCCGTTATAGAACTTGTCCATAACCTCGTCTATGCTGTCGTAATAATAAATGTCGACGAGATGCCAATAGTCAAGTCCCGCCCTTTTTAGGTACTTGTCCGAAACCTCAAAACCGAGCGGACGAACCATATGCAATTTACAGCCCGCGACCGCCGCGGTACGCGCAATATTTCCCGCGTTCTGTGGAATTTCCGGTTCTACCAACACGATGTTAAGCGCCATAAAATTTTTCCTGCCTTTTTAATATCCCGAATTAAAGTCGCGGTAAAGCCCGCGCTGCCTTAAACTTATTAAATGAAAATCCTTTTCGATTTTGATTTTGCTCTTTATGATTTTACCGCCGCCCGAAAGCACTATATTCCCCTTTATATCCGCAATAGCCGCGTAGTTTTTGGCGCATAGCGCCATACTTACGCCGTTTGCAAACGCCCCCGCGCGCAGCATTACCTGCGGCATAGGCCCTTCGAGTTTTTTGAACACGCATATTATAATATCCGCGTCGCACATAGCAAGAACCCTTGCCGACTCCGGAAAGAATAAGTCTTCGGCGACGATTATTCCGATTTTACCCGCGCCGGTATCGTACACCCTGAAATTTCCGCCCGCGACGAATTCGCTGTCGTCCAAAGCGTGCGCCATATCGCTTACGCCTAAAATTTTGCCCTTGTCGGCTATAACCGCGGAGTGGCGGAACACTCCGTACGCGTCCGTATCGCAACCGCAGATAACCACGCTTGAAAGTTCGCGCGAAAGCCGCGCCAAATCCTGAAAATACTCGGTTTCTCCGCCAAGTTCTTTCTTATAACTCACAAGCCCCAAGCCGTTAAAGCCGAACACCAACACGTCGCTTTTTATCGCCGCGGACATTTTTTCCTGCCATACGGTGTCGAGCGAATCCGCGGTAATAAAACAAATTTCCATATTTTAAGCCGCTCCCCGAAAAGACCTTTATAATATTCTATTTCGAAAAAGGCTTTTTTGTTAAAGATATTCTCTCAAAAGCCGCTCGGTTTCTATTGCGCTTTCCGAAAGCATTATTTCCGCGCGCTTAAGTTTCGAGTTTTCCACCCGCTTAAAATAATACGTAATGAATTTTCTGAACTCTACCGCCGCGCGCTTGTCGCCCGAAATTTCCGCTTCCGTCCGTAAATGCTTTATAGCAAAATCTTTTATCGTCCGCACGTCGCCCATGATTTTCTCGCCCGAAATATCCGAAAAAATAAACGGGTTCGCTATTGCGCCGCGTGCTATCATCACGCCGTCCGCACCCGTTTTATCCATCATAATATTTGCGTCTTCCACCGTGAAAATGCCGCCGTTTGCGATAACGGGTATATTTACGGCGCGCTTTGCGCGCGCTATAGCGTTATAGTCCACTTCCCCCGAATAATACGCTTCGCGCACTCTGCCGTGCACGGTGATTAAAGAAGCGCCCGCGCCTTCCGCCATTTTGGCAAACTCCGCCGCTATATCGTCGCCGAATTTTATGCCCGAACGAATTTTAACAGTTATGGTTTTGCCGCTTTTAACGCACTCCTTTATAATGCTTTCGGCAAGTTTTATGTCCGATAAAAGCGCGCTGCCTTCACCGTTTTTAACTATTTTAGGCACGGGGCAACCCATATTTATATCGACTATTTTATAATTTTTAAGATACTCGCTCTCGCAAGCCCAGCGCATAAAGTACGGTTCGCGCCCGAAAATCTGCGCCGCGGTTTTATTATAGTCGTCGGTTTTTAACAGTATTTCGTTGTTTTTTGCGCCGTAATAAAGCCCTTTGGCACTTACAAGTTCGGTAAACGTAAGCCCGACGGAAAGCGGTGCGATAACGCTACGAAAAGCGTAATCTGTAAACCCCGCCATCGGCGCTAAAA
>CAMOVY010000033.1 GCA_946627905.1 uncultured Clostridia bacterium | reverse complement strand
AGTATATCGCCATTCTGCACCTTACCAAACAGTTAAAAGGACCTATCCTGTGTTTCGTAGGCCCGCCCGGGGTGGGTAAAACTTCGGTCGCAACGTCGATTGCCCGCGCGCTTAACCGCAAATTCGTGCGGATGAGTTTGGGCGGCGTTAAAGACGAAGCGGAAATCCGCGGACACCGTAAAACCTACGTCGGCGCAATGCCGGGGCGCATCATTTACGGGCTTAAAACCGCGGGCGTTAATAACCCCGTGTTCCTTTTGGACGAAATAGATAAACTCTCGTCCGATATTCACGGCGACCCCGCAAGTGCGCTTTTGGAAGTTTTAGACCCCGAACAGAACGCAACTTTCCGCGACAGGTTTTTGGAAGTACCGTTCGATTTGTCAAAAGTAATGTTTATAACCACGGCAAACACCGTGGATACTATTCCGTACCCGCTTTTAGACCGTATGGAAATAATAGAACTAACCGGCTACACGCAGGAAGAAAAACAGGAGATAGCAAAGCAGTATCTTATCCCCAAACAGATAAAAAACAACGGGCTTACCGATAAAAAAGTGGAGTTTACCGCGGGCGCGGTGAAAGAGATTGTCGAAGGCTACACGATGGAAGCAGGCGTTCGTAATCTGGAACGGGAAATCGGTAGCGTTATCCGTAAGGTGGCGGCACTCGTTGCCGAACACCCGCGTGTAAAAAAACAGATAATAACCGAAGAGAGCGTTAAAAATTATCTCGGCGCGAAAAAGTTTATTAAAGGCGAAACGCTTGACCGCAACGAAGTGGGCGCGTGTACGGGGCTTGCGTGGACGAGCGTCGGCGGCGTAACCTTGACAATCGAAGTGAGTTTGCTTTCCGGTAAAGGCGAAATACTTTTAACCGGTAAACTCGGCGACGTTATGAAGGAATCCGCCCGCGCCGCGATAAGTTATATTCACGCTAATGCCGAAAAGTACGGCATAGCGGAAGAAAAGTTTACGACAAAAGATATTCATATCCACGTACCCGAAGGCGCAACGCCCAAAGACGGTCCGTCGGCAGGTATAACTATGGCAACGGCAATCCTTTCGGCGTTCACCGAAAAGGCGGTAAAAAAAGAAGTCGCCATGACGGGCGAAATAACACTCCGCGGCAAAGTGTTGCCGATAGGCGGGCTTAAAGAAAAATCACTTGCCGCTTATCGCGCGGGGATAAAGACGGTTATAATCCCCAAAGGCAACGAAAAGGATTTAGAAGACTTGCCGAAAGTCGTTAAAAAAGAAATCAAATTCATAACCGCGGAAACGGTCGATACCGTATTTAAAAACGCTATTGACTTCGGCGTTAAAAGCGGCAAAAAGGGTAAGTAATGGAAAATTTTACGGCTAAATTCATAACGTCCGTGGCAAATGGCGGCGAATTTTATTCGGACGGGAGACCTATTATCGCCGTAAGCGGCAAATCGAACGTCGGTAAAAGTTCTCTTATCAATATGCTTGCGGCAAATAAAAAACTCGCTAAAACGTCGGCAGACCCAGGCAGAACAAGGCTCGTCAATTATTTTGATTTCGGCGCGTTTGTGCTTGCGGATTTACCGGGGTACGGCTTTGCCAAAGTCTCGAAGGAAGAAAAGGCAAAGTGGGCAAGGCTTTTAGAAGAGTTTTTCGCCACGCAAAATATAACGCTTTTACTTTCTTTAGTCGATATTCGGCACGAACCGACCGCGGACGACAAACAAATGATAAATTACTTATATCATTATACTATCCCGTTCGTTGCGGTCGCAACGAAAGCGGATAAACTGCCGAAAACGAAAATAAAGCCGCAAATGATGAATATTGCGGCAAGTTTAAAACTCGGTATAGATAATATTATATGTTCTTCCGCGGAAAAGGGTATAGGCAAGAAAGAGATTTTCGCGGCGATACATACCGCGATAAAAGCGGAGGAATAAAGATAAAAAGTTTTTAACTAAAAAGGATGGGATTCGAACCCATCCTTTTTAGTTATCACTTTCGGATTTTATTGTTTCATTTTCTGTATTTGGCTTATCGTTATCTTCTTCTAAATTTTTAACACCGTAAATTCTTTCTTCAAGTAAAAAATGCAAACTTTCAAGAACTGCGGAACATAAGAAGTAAGATACTAACAATAATATGCCGTAAAAAATAAAAGAAATATTTTGGTAAAATATGGCATAAGCAAAACACAGCGTGCAACCAAGAGCCGTTGCCAAGTATGTTAGCATAATTAAAATCGCTATTCTTTTTCTGAATTTCTCTAATTTCTTTTTTGTCATATTGTACCATTAAAAATTTTTAAATTGATTATACCAAGTCTTAAAAGACTTGTCAAGTATTTTAAGACTTAAAATACATATAATAAAAATATGGAGTTTAAGGATAGATTGAAAGAGTTGCGGATTGATAGGGGTTTAAGTCAGATGCAACTTGCAAAAGAACTTAATTTAAGTCAATCGGCGGTTGCAAAGTGGGAACTTGGCAGAACTGAACCGACTGCTTCGGCAATAATCGCCGTTGCTAAATATTTTAATGAAACTACCGATTTTATTCTCGGCGTTATAGACTAAAAGGCTTATCGAAATCGATAAGCCTTTTAACTTGTTAAAATTTCAACAATTTTATTCCTGTTTTTCGCCGTAAAACTTAATTCGGGCGTGGGGCAGGGCGTTTTCCGCTTCGCCTAACGGTTTACGGGCGTTTCTGTAATCGTGGCTATCGCAAAAGTTCTTTATTTCCGTTTGTACGCGGGTAAAATTCTTTTCCTGTACAAAAGACAGTACAGACAAATAGTCTTTAGTCATAAATCCCGCAAAGGATGAGTATTCCAAAAGTTTTGCGTAATGGTTTAAGCAAAAACCTTTACTCGATAACAGTATTTTATAAAAATCTTTTTCGTGTGCGAACATCTGCGCCACGGTTTTGTAGTATTTCGTCATACTTTCTTCGATAAAATCGCAGATAACGCAATTTGGCAGCGCGGCCTGTATTTCTTTGGCGCGTTTTTTCGCCGCGCCCGCGCTTTTTACTTTGCCAAGTAGCGGCGCGACCTTTTCCGCCCGCGTGCCGATTTGCAACGCGACCGAAAGTTTATTCTGCCTACTAAACAGCATATCGAAATGTTTATCGCAAAAGCCTTTCTTACCGACTTTTATGCGCGTATTGTCTTCCATAACCGCGTCGTTTAAAAACTCGTGCAAAAACTGTTCCTGCACGATTTTTTCGATAGCGCAAAGGGGGCATTCGCAACCTTCTTTGAATTTTTCGTAAATCAAACCCGTATCTATATGGTATTGCATATAATTATTATAACATTAAATATTGTAAAATTGAAAAATTTTACGTAAAAATTCCTTTAAGTCTTAAAAAATCGTTGATAAATTTTATAAAATATGTTAAGATAATTAGGCTTTAACAAAAAGCGCTTATCTTACTAAATAACGCTACTGTGGCTCAGGACGCGATCGACGGCTAACGCCGTAGCGATACGCTATTCCGTCGCAAGCACGGCTTGCTCCTTACGGATACCGCCTTCGCCACAGTAAATAAGGTAAAACATAATATAATGCTACTGTGGCTCAGTCGGTAGAGCAGCTGATTCGTAATCAGCAGGTCGGCGGTTCAAGTCCGCCCAGTAGCTCCAAAAACAGCCTGCCCTTTTTAAGGGCAGGCTGTTTTGTGCTAATGGGCGGCGTAGGAACGCGCCGAACAACGGCTTTTGCCGCCAAAGTCGGCGGCACGCGATTGAAACCGAGCAGGGCGAGAGTTGACAAAAGGGAAACCTAGTGTTATTATAAAAAACGTTAAATTATATAAACTTAAAAGGAAACTATGGCGGAAACGGGAACGTTAAAAATAAAAAACGGTGAAGTGCAGTTTATAAAATTCGGAAAAGGTAAAAAGCCGCTTGTTATTTTACCGGGGCTGTCTTACGACGGCTTTTTCCCGCAGGCGGAAGCGATTGAAAGTGCGTACGGCGTATTTTCCGAAGATTTTACCGTTCATCTTATCGATAGAAATCTTACCCCGAAAACGGGTTATTCCGTGCGGGATATGGCGGACGATGCGGCGGAAGCAATAGAAAAACTCGGGATAAGTTGCGCGGACGTTTTCGGGGTATCGCTCGGCGGTATGGTTGCGCAACAACTTGCGATATGCTATCCGCAACTTGTCAATAAACTCGTTATCGGTTCAACGATGTCGCGCCCGAATAAAACCGTATTAAGCGTTTTAACGCGGTGGGAGGGGATAGCAAAAAGCGGGGATATAGACGCGCTTACCGTCGATATAAATAAAACCATATATTCGCCGTCAACGTTAAAAAAATACGCGGCTGTATTTTCGGCACTAAAAACCGTTGCGACAAGCGAAAAGACGGCGCGGTTTATTACGTATATCAACGCCGCGAAAAATTTTGACGTGTATTCGGCGCTTAACAGAATAACGGCAAAAACTTTTGTGATAGGCGCTTTGCGCGACAGAATAACTACCGCAAGTGCCGCTTTGGAAACGGCTAACGCTTTGCGCTGTCAATATTACGAATATAAAAGATACGGGCACGCGGTTTTTGACGAAGCGCCCGATTACAAAAAGCGTGTTTACGGGTTTTTAACGGAATAGATTTTTGCAACTTATGCAAAAACGCATTTTAACAACGTATACGAACATATATAAAAAGGACGGCACAAACCGTCCTTTTTATATTTTAATTTTAATTACTCTTTTGGATTTTCTTCCGTTTTTTCAGGTTCGTCCTTTATTAAACATAGCGCGAAGATTGCCATAATCAAAAAGCAAACGATTGAAACGATTATCGACGCCGCAAGCATAAGCCCCGAAAAAGCGCAGGCGGCGGTGATTGCGGTTATCATACCGATAGCGACGCCGACCACATCCGTATACCAAGCGGTTTTAATACCCAGAACGTGTATTAAAAGGGTAAGCGCAGACCCGAGCGAGAAAATAAGTATTACCCAGTTTGCCGCAACGCCGCCCCAAAAACAAATATAAAACAGGTTTATCATAAACAGCAAACTCGTAAAACTGAGTACCAACGCGGTAAACGGTTCTTCGTCGTTTTCTTTATTCAAAAAACTGAACAAAACTTTTGCGCCGAACAGTATAAGGCAGAACGACAGCCCGAACAGCAAAAACCCCGTTATTATCAGGTAGAAATTAGTTTTAACGTCGTTATCTATTGCGATAAGATGTTGTATGCCTAAAATAAGATACAATATTGCGGCGACGGGCGCAAGGCTTGAACCGACGATTGCAAAAATGCGTTTCAGCGTAGGTTTTACCATAATTTTGCACTCTCCTTAAAATTATTCTACGCTATCATTATATAATTATTGCCGCCCGTTGTCAAGGAAAGAGTGCTTTATGTAAACCGTTATCCGCGCTATAAAATATAAGCAATCAACCTTTATGTACGCATTTGCCCGTGTAAGCGTCCTGAAACATCATAAAATATCCGTCGCCTTTAAGGTCAAAAATCGACAGCGGTACGAAACAGCAGTACCCCGCGAGTTCTTTCGGGGGCGTCTGTCGGTACTTTGACGGTACGCCGTAGCATATGTATTTTTCCTTGTCGTTTTCCTTTATTACGCCAACGACGTAATATTTGTCGTCCGCGTAATAAACTTTTGCGAACCGACTGCCGTCTATTGCCTTTTCGAGTTCCGTTTCTTTCGGGTACTTATCGAAAAGTCCGTCGAGTTCGTTTTTTACCGTAAGGTAGTAGGGGGCGTTTTTGTCGCCGCTATAGTCCGTTTCATTTTGAGATAAATCAAAGTTTTTTTCGCCTTGTCTTTCTTTTTGCGTGCGGAAGCCAGCGCCGCCGCCCGATTCACGTCGTATATATTCATCTGATAATTCCTTTATTGCCGAAAGTTTTTGTTGCAAATCCGTATCTTCGTAATAATTTTCGGTAGCGACCGCTTCGTCGTCGTATAAGCGGAACAACTGCGCGAAGTCTTCGCGGTTTTCGGGCGCGCTTACGGTTTCCGTTTCCGCTGTTTTAGCGGCGGCAACGGGCAAGGTAAACTCTTTTTCGCGCTCGCGAAGTTTTCTTTCGGCTATTATTTCGTTTACCACTACCGCGCCGTAATCCTTGACCGTAAGTGCGGCGTCTTCACTTTTTCCGTACGCTATAATCAGCGGAATATCGTTTTCAACCGTCCAAAGTCCTGCGGTAATGCCCTTTTCAAGCGAAAGTTCGCTCATAATCGGGATTGCGGAGGAAACGGGCGCTTTGCCCAAGTCCTTTTTCACTACGGATTTATTGTCGGCGACGATAAACAGGCGGTATTCGCCCTTTCGTAGCGCGGCAAAGCCCACAAGCGATAAAAACACCGTTAAAAGCCCGTTTTCTTTTTCCAGCCGACAGATACCGCAGGCGGGTTTATTTTCCGAAGAATAATTTTCGGACGTCTGTTTTATAACGATAATTTTTTTTGAAAACACTTTTTTCACCGCCTTTTACCGACGCTTTTTATCGGTTGTTTTAAATATATACTCTTTATTTATATTTAAAATTTGTTTTTTTGCCGAAAAAACGCAATTAAAGTCGAAAAAAATAATTTTCAATTAAAAGAAAAAATTATAGTCTGGCGGTGCTAAAAAGTTTACATATCGTTCTAAAAATGCTATAATACATATAATTATAATGGGGTAAGATGAGAAAATTTTTAAGGAGACGTGTTAAATAATTATGACAAACAACAAAAAACTTCTGGATTTTATTAAAGAAGCGCAGGAACTTTGCGCTCCGGAAAAAGTTGTGTGGATTGACGGGAGCGAGGCTCAACTTGAAGCGCTCAGAAAGCAAGCCGTTGACGAGAAAATTCTTATTAAACTAAATCAGGAAAAATTACCCGGGTGCTATCTTCACCGCACGACGGTAAACGACGTCGCAAGGGTAGAAGGCAGAACCTTTATCTGTTCCAAGAACAAAGAAGATTCCGCGCCCATCAACAACTGGATGGAAACGGACGAAGCCTATAAACTTTTGAAAGGGCTGTTTAAGGGCGTTATGAAAGGCAGAACCATGTACGTTATCCCGTATTCTATGGGTGCTGTCGGCAGTAAGTTCTCTAAAATCGGTATCGAAATCACCGACTCTATTTACGTCGTTTTAAATATGGCTATTATGACGCGTGTAGGGCAAAAAGTGCTTGACGCGCTCGGCGACGGGGACTTTATCAAGGGCTGGCACTCTTATGCGGAACTTTCCGAAGAAAAGAGATATATCTGCCATTTCCCCGAAGACAATACCATTATGTCTATAAATTCCAACTACGGCGGCAACGTGCTTTTAGGTAAAAAGTGCTTTGCGCTCCGTATAGCGTCTTACCTTGGCAAAACCGAAGGCTGGATGGCTGAACACATGCTTATTCTCGGCATCGAAAATCCGAAAGGCGAAATTAAGTACGTGGCGGCGGCTTTCCCGTCGGCTTGCGGCAAGACCAACCTTGCTATGATTATTCCGCCGGAAATCTATAAAAAGAAAGGTTATAAGTGCTGGTGCGTGGGCGACGATATCGCTTGGATAAGAGTGGGCGAAGACGGCAGACTTTGGGCTGTCAACCCCGAAAACGGTTTCTTCGGCGTTGCGCCGGGGACGAGTATGAAATCTAACCCCAACGCGCTTTTATCGACGAAAAAAGGTACGATTTTCACTAACGTAGTGGAAAATCTCGACGACGAAACGGTTTGGGGGGAAGGCTTAGATAAAACCCCGCCGAAAAATGCGCTTGACTGGAAAGGTAATCCTTGGAACGGCGATATGAAAGACGCTGACGGCAAGCCCGTTAAAGGCGCGCATCCCAACAGCAGATTTACCGCGCCTACCATTAACTGTCCGTGTTTATCCGACCAGTTCGAAGCGCCGAACGGCGTTCCGCTTTCCGCAATTATATTCGGCGGAAGACGTGCTAAAACCGCACCTCTCGTTTATCAGAGTAAAGACTGGAACAACGGCGTGTTCGTAGGTTCGATTATGGCGAGCGAAACGACTGCTGCGGCAACCGGCGCGGTAGGCGTTGTAAGGCGCGACCCGATGGCTATGCGCCCGTTTGTCGGCTACAATATGGGCGACTATTTCAGACATTGGATTGAAATGGGCGAAAAAATCACGAATAAACCCAAGATTTTCAACGTAAACTGGTTCAGAACGGACGATAACGGCAACTTTATATGGCCGGGCTTTGGCGACAATATGCGCGTACTCGACTGGATACTTGCCCGTTGCGAAGATAAAGTCGACGCGAAAGAAACGCCTATAGGCTACGTTCCTTACGCAAAGGATATAAATATCGAAGGGCTTGACGGCATAACCGAAAGCACGATCGAAGACTTGCTCTCGGTTGATAAAGAAAACTGGACGAAGGAAACCGAAGGTATCGAACAATTCTACGGTGAGTTGGGCGCGAGAGTTCCGAAAGAACTTTATGACGAATTAGACAAATTAAAAGCGAATTTAAAATAATCGTCAAAGGGGGAAGAACTGTTTTTCGAATCCGTTCTTCCCCCTTTATAAACCCCTAATTCCGAAAACTCTTTAAAGGCATGAATTTATACGCCCACGAAGGCAAGCCTTCGTGGGCGTTGTTTTGTCATTGCGAGCCGTAGGCGCGGCAATCTCGTTTTTTAATCTTCTAATCCTAAAATATAATTTGCTGACAAATCTAATTCTTTGCAAAGTTTTGCAAACGTATCAAGTTTAGGCAATTTTTTTGTAGTTAAATACTGCGTTATCATTTCAGGCGATACGCCTACTCTTTTTGCTATTTCCACATAAGGCAGGTTTGAATTTTTTATTTCTTCACACAATCTTTCTTTAATTATTGAATTCCCCATAAAAAGATTTTCCCCTTTTGCAAAAAATATATAACCAACGGTTAGTTTTTGCTTGACTACTAACCATTAGTTAATATATAATAGTAAAAAAGGTAAAAAATTCACGCAAATTCCGATTGCAGCGACACAACTATCACAAAAGCGCCCGTCGCGACAATTTTGTCGCGACGGGCGCTTTTTATCGTTTAATAATCTTTTCTACCCACCAAAAAGTCGATACTCACGTCAAAACAGTCCGCAAGTTGTATTAAATTACTCATTGTGGGCTCAATTTTATCGTGTTCCCATTCCGAAATGCATTGTTGCGTTACTTTGAGATAATAAGCAAGCCCCTGTTGAGTAAGTTCTTTTTCTTTTCTTAACCTTATCAGGTTTTCGCTGAATTTACTTGTTTTTTTCATATGTTTTCACCCGAAAGTTTTATAAAAATATTTTAAATTTCTATACTATAACTAATTATAGCACATTACATTATTATAACACAATTATACTTGTAAATTAACGCGTTTTACAAGTATAATTGTAAAAATCAAAAAAACATAAGTATTCTTGTAGAGAAAAAAGACAAGAGGAAAGATAACACGGATATTACAGTTTCAAAATAAAAGTTTGTTTGATTTGGCGGCGAACCCATAAAAAAATAAAAAACCGTCAAAAGATGGCGGAAAATAACCGATTTTATATGATATAATGGTATCGTGGAATAAAGGGCGATACGGAAAGCAGTGTTGCCCTAATTTGTTGACAATAAACGGAAACGGTGATACAATAATGGCAGAAAAAACGGGTGCAGGCGGTAAGCCGCAAGAATACGATACCGAAAGCG
>CAMOVY010000032.1 GCA_946627905.1 uncultured Clostridia bacterium | reverse complement strand
TACCGCTTAAAGACAGGAACGGCATTTTACTTGTCGCAGCAGACAGCGACGTGCTTATTATTAACGGCGTTGCCGTTTCGGATAAAGTTAAGGTTGACAAGAATACGAAAAATATCGTAAAATTTTCATAAATACAAAGGACGAGATATGGACAACTACAAGATTTTATTAAGTCAGGAAACCATTGAAAAGCGCATTAAAGAACTCGGCGAAGAGATAACGCGCGACTATCAGGGCAAAGAACCGGTAGTAATATGTATGCTTAAAGGCGCGGTGTATTTCTTTGCAGACCTGACGAAGAACATAAAACTGCCGCTTATGCTGGACTTTGCAAGGCTTTCGAGTTATAGGAACGGTACGACCAGCGGACAGATGGAACTAATTTACGACATAACGGCAAAAATCGAAGGGCGGGACGTAATACTTGTCGAAGATATAGTCGATAGCGGCAAAACGCTTTCTTACTTTATAAAACTTTTGAAAAAGCGCAACCCCGCGTCGGTAAAGATATGCGCCTTTTTAGACAAAAAGGAACGGCGCGAAGTGGATATAAACGTCGACTACGTCGGGTTCGATATCCCGTGCGGGTTCGTAATAGGCTACGGACTTGACTATGCCGAGAAGTACCGTGAATTTCCTTTCCTTGCGGAGATTGTAGACCCCGCAAAATTATAAAATCAAATACTGTTTAATAACTTTACGCCGCGGGCAAAATTGCCCGCGGCGTAAAGTTATTAGGAGAACTTATAAAAAAGACTATGTGCTTTTCAGACGGGTTTACTTTGGTATACCCGCGCTTTTTATATCTATCGGGATAAACCCGCATTTATAAACGTTGTCGCCGTTTATGGTTGCAGTGCCGTCGTAAGACACTTCTACGGTTGCGGCGCATTGAATACTTCCCTTTTCAAACCCGAGTTTTTTGGCTTCGGTAAAACCGTACTTTTTATCCGCGCCCGCAATAACGGTAATGTTTTTACCCGAAGCGGAACAAATAACGTTATTACGCGTCTGCACGACGCCGAACTCCAAGTGTTCTTTAGCCAAAAACCCGTAAACCGCACAGTTATCCGCCACTAAAACGTTGTTTTCAAACACGGCGGAAAGGTGCATTTCCCCGCGCGTTATGCGGCACAGTTCCGCACCCGCCTTAAAAAACAGATTGTTTCTTACGACGTTCATTTTGCCGTAGTGCTGATGGAAACAGTTTTCCGAACAGTCGTAGCACACGTTGTTTTCAATAGTGATATACGCGCTACCTTCGTCGGTATATATAGCCCAGCCGCCGTATTCGCGCGCGCGCACGTTGTATATAAGATTGTTGGATACGACTGTGCCTTCCTGCGAACCCAAAAGGTACACCCCGCCCATATCGGAAAGCACGCCTTTGCCTAAATCGTATATCTTATTGTACGCTATATAATTGTTTTTGGTTATACTCTCTTTATATCCCCAAACCCAGCCGACAGATATTCCCGAATAAAACAAATCGTGAATTTCGTTGTGTATTATTCTGTTGTTATACGCGTGCCCTACAAGTATTCCGCACGCCGCCATATACCGCTTGCCGACCCCTTCGATTTCACAGTAAGAAACTTCTATCGAGTGCGTTCTGTCGTCTTCTTTGCCGAAATAATCCGCGCCGCTTATCTTTACCCCGCCTGCGCCACCGTCGGTAAACGCGCTTTTGGTTATGACTATATCCGAACAGCCTTCGGCAACGTTGACGCCGTATAAGCCGTAGTTGCGGAATTTACAACCCAAAAACATACAGCCTTCGGCGTACTTTAAATTTATAGCGCCGCCTGCGCCTGCCGCCGCCTGCCCGTCGGCAGCGACGTTTAAGCCGTCTTCTCTTAAAATCGTTCTGTCGCCGCGGGTGTACGCGAAAGTCAGGTTTTTAAAAGACAGATTTTTTACACGGTTATCTGGCGTACCCGCTATATTAACGAGATGGTGCAAGCGCGGCAGATACATTTCCGCGGTTTTTTCGTCCTTTCTCGGCACATAATAGACTTTGTGGTTTTCTGTATCGAAAAAGCATCGCCCCTTTTCGCCGAACGCCGATTTTACGTTTGTAAGATAGTAAACGCTTTCGGTCTTTTCGCCGTACATACTAAAGCGCGAATAATCTTTCATAACGAGTTTGCCCGACTTTTTGCCAAAACTTTCGACTTTCGTGTGCTCGTCTACCCAATAATGTAAAAAATTCAGCGTAGCGTTCTCCACTTCGGTCTTTAAAAGGTCTTTTACGTCCTTATTCTTAAGCACGACCCATTTCGACACGTCGTCAAGCATAATTCCGCGGTTTTCCACGTCCGCAAACTTATAATACCCCGTTTCGGGAAAACGCGTGGGAAGTGCGCGGCTTTTACCGACGTATAAATCGGAAATCGTACCGTCCGTTTCCGCAAAATAACAGTCCGTGCCGTTAAAACACGCTTTTTTGCCCGCCTTTTTGGTTGCGCCGCTTATAACGACGTCGTCCGCATTGCCAGAGACGGACTCGAAACACACAGAACCGATTTCCGCGCCGATATCGAGAGTTTTCGGCAATTCGTATTCGCCCGAAAAAATTTTGACGGTGATGGGCATACGCGAGTCGCCCCTTCTTAACTCCGCGCAAAGTCTTAACGCTTCTTCCAAGGAATAAACGATTATTTTACCCAAGCCGTCGGGCACGTCGGATTTTTTACTTGCCACGTAAACGGTGGCAATAGAATCGTAGTTTATCATTTTTCAGCCCCCCGCACGGTAAATACCATAAGCACGGTTTCAAAATCTTTCAAATCGTTAGGAAATTTAAGTCCCACGTTCATAAGCGCGTCTCCGCCGTAAAGCCTGCCGCCCGTTTCGTACGTAAAGTTTTCGTTAAGCCCCTTTAGTTTTACCACGGGGTAAACGTCGTTGCAACGGGCAAGTTTTTTCATAAGAATAAACAAGGCTTTCTTTTTATCCTTGGACACCACCATTTGCGAAAAGTAATTGCCGTCGAACGGACTTAACAGTCTGTATAAGTCGCCTTTTAATATAAGGTCGGAAATTCCGTCGTAAAATTCCACGTGCTTTTTAATGCCTTTCGTCTCTTCTTCGGTCAACGCGTTTAAATTGAGTTCGAAACCCGTGGAACAGAAAGACGCTATCGCCGTTCTGGACGAAAAGGGGGTAATCCTTGCCGTCTGGTGGTTGGGACACGCCGAAACGTGCCCGCTCATTGCCGACAGCGGATAGCAAAAACTCGTGCCGTACTGAATAAACGCGCGCGATAGCGCGTCGGTATTGTCGCTAGTCCAAATTTGCGGGAAATAATATAACATAGCGGCATCAAACCTGCCGCCGCCGCCCGAACAGCCTTCGAAAAACACGTCGGGAAAACTCGCCGTAAGGTGTTCCGCAAGCGCGTACACGCCGAGAATATATCGGTGCGCAAACTCTTGACTTCTCTCTTTAAGATAGACCGAATAAAACTCGGTAATGTTTCTGTTCATATCCCACTTAACGTAGGAAACGTCGTTTTCTTTAAGCAAGTCGGATATAACGCCCTTTACGTAATCCACTGTGTCTGGGTTTGCAAAATCCAGAACCAACTGGTGTCTGCCTTTGCACGGCGTTAAATCGGGGTGGCGCACCACCCAATCGGGGTGCGCGCGATAAAGTTCGCTGTCTTCGCTGACCATTTCGGGCTCTATCCATATCCCGAATTTCATACCCGCCGCACGGCAGTCGTCGGCTACGGCTTTAAGTCCGCCCGAAAGTTTATCGTAATCGACGTGCCAGTCGCCAAGCCCCGCCTTATCCGAATTACGCCCGACAAACCACCCGTCGTCAAGCACGAAAGTATCTATCCCCGTACCCTTGGCTTTTGCGATAAGTTCGGAAAGGGACTTGTCGTTAAAATCAAAATAAAAACTCTCCCAGCAGTTAAGCACTACTGGGCGTTTTTTGTACGCGTACGCGGGGTTTATAAGATATTCCCTATAAAGGTCGTGGAAATTGCGCGACATTTTGCCCAAGCCTTCCGCGCTGTAAACAAGCACCGCTTCGGGCGTTTCAAAACTTTCGCCGACTTTAAGCGCCCAGCGAAAATCCTTTTCGTTGATGCCGCCGCCCACTCTCGTTATGCCGAGTTGGTCGACTTGCGCCTTAACGGAAAACGAACCCGAATACACTAGATTAAACCCGTATGCTTCGCCGACGTTTTCGTCGGCGTTTTTGTCGCAAAGGGCAATAAACGGGTTAAGATGGTGCGAAGAACTGCCGCGCGTACTCGACACTTCGAATATGCCGTGAGTTAACGCGCTGCGTTCTACGCCGCGCTCTTTCGCCCAGCCGCCCTGCAAACATATTTTATCTAAATCGCAGCGCGGAATATCCACGCTGAAACTGTTTATCTTATTTATAATAACGTCGCTTTTGCCGCCGTTTTTTAGCACCACGCGCCGAACCACAGCGCCGCAATCTTCGTATACGGTATAATAAAGCGACAAAATCAGCCCGTAAAGTTCGTCTTGCAATTCTATTACAAGCGTTTCGCCGCCGCGAAGCGTCGGCATGCCCGAAATTTTAGATTTGTTTTTCAATATCGAGTGCGAACGATATATAAAATCCGTCGTTCTGCCGCCGTCCGCCGCGGTTATAAGCACGGCGGGTTCTCTGTAATCGCCACGCCCGTAAACGGGATATTCCTGCGTTAATACGTCTGAACTTTCCGCGCCGTCCGACACGGTCGGCGCAAATTCCGTTTTTCTGCCGTCCGCAATATAACTTACGTCCTGCTCTTTTATTCTTTTGCCGAAAAACAAGTGCTGAAGACGCCCGTCTTTTATACGGAAAATATAACTGAAATCTTTTCCGCCTATATAAAAAGTTTTATTCCGTTCGTTAAAATGTATTGCCACGTTGATAATCCCTTTAAGTATATTAAATAAACGCCTGTATAAAAAGCCACGGTGCTACACTAAATGTTCGTATCCGCTTTTTTTAAATTCTTTAAGCGCCACGTAAACGCCCGCGGACCAGCCCAACATTTCGGGCGTACCGTATTCCGAAGAAACACCCAAGTCCCCCGTTATGGCGTTGTACTTTTCCCACAGCCCGCCCGTCTTTTCAAACAGTCTTTCGGTGGTGGAAATATATTTTTCCGAAAGCCGTACCGCCGTTTCTTTAAGCCCCAGCATCTCCGCCGCTTTTACGGCTACGTACTGTAAGGGCGCCCAGCCGTTCGGTTCTGCCCATTGAAAATTGCGCGTTTCGGTTTCCGCGGCGATTACACCGTAATCTTTTTCTAATCTTTCAAGCGCGGCTATAAACGCCGACACGTCGTCCGATAGCCCCGTAAAAAACGGAAACAGCGACGCACAACTTATCACGGGCGACGGAGTACCGCTTACAAAGTCGTAATCGCGGTATACGCCGCCCGCAAAGCATAATTCCTGCATTTTCGCTTTTCTTGATTCCGCCTTTTTTTCAAACTTTTCGCTATCCTTATCCTTTTTAAGTTTTGCCGCCCAGTCGCTGAGTAAAACTTCGTCGAAATACAAAAGCGAATTCAGGTCGACGGCGTTATAATTCATACACTTTCCGCTAAACCTCGGCGAAAAATCCCACCCCGACTCGCACTCCGCTATAACGTGCCTGCCGTTTTTAGGAGTATTTGCCATTGATATACCCGTCCGCTCGAAATACTTTTGTGTGTGAATTTCGTTATAAACCCCGAAATTCCCCAGCGCTTCTTTATCGGTTAAATCACAACCGTAAGCGTTAAGTCCGCTTTTTGTCTTTCTTTTGGTTTCCCAAAAGGTATACTCCGTTTTAAGAAGCCTGTAAGCGGTTTCTAAAGTTATACCGTGCGTTAAGTGCTTTGTCGTAAGCAAGTCTTTAAGCATCATCCCGAAAAAGGGCGGCTGCGAACGCCCGACATAGTGCGCCCTGTTTCCGTTCGGAATCTTGCCGTATACTTTCAGCATATAGGCAAGATTCCGAACGTTGTTAAAAGCCTGCTCTCTTCTGCCCGTTAAACACAGACATTTATTTGTAAAATACGTGTCCCAGTAATACATTTCGAGAAAGGTGTCTTTAACGCATGGAACGGTAAACGGATACGGAAGCGGAATAAGCGTATTATCGCCTTCGCAGGAAAGTTTAGTCGTTTTATCTATTTCGGAAACAATAAATTCGTACGCCGTCATAATCAAAACCAAGTTAAAAGCAGTTTAGCCTTAAATTTTTTTATTTTTCTTTTTTCTTTCTGAATACCGCTATCGTCGTGCCGGAAGCCAAAACCAGCGCGGCAATCGAAAATCCGCTTATCGCAGAACCGCAACCGCCTTTTTCAACGTTGTTGCCGTTAAGCGGTTCGTTGTTATTCGGCGTAGACGGTTCAACCTGTGAAGGCTCGTCCCCCGAAGGGTCCGGGTCGTCGGGCTGCACGGGTGCAGGGGGATCTTCTTCGGATGCGGGGGTGTCGTACGCCACTATTTTAAGATTGTCTATATAAGTATCGGTTGTATAAACATCAGGACCTTGGTACCCCTCTTCTTGCTCAACTTCCTTGCCGCCCGATGCCATAACCGTAAAATATCCTACGAAGTCTTCCGCAAACCCTTCGTACAAATCGACAAGATTGACTTTGCTCATACTATTGCCGTTGGAGTGGGTAAGTACTTCCCCGTCCACTTTAACGGTCAGAGTTTTATCGATATCGAAAGTCATTTCCAAAGTGCGTACGGTAAGTTCTTCCTGTATGAATTTCCACTGTGAATCCATAAACCACCCCGAAGTTCCAAAGGCATGCGAATATAGCGACTCGTTGTCAATTAAAAATCTTATCACAGCGCCACGACCTTCGCTGTTCGTCATACCGATTGTCAGCGCCGGCATCAAATTCGGATCTTCCGTATATTCTATGACGAAATCGACGGTTAAAACGATTCTCTTCCCTTCAAACTCAATCGCCTGATTAAGTTTCGTATTTGACCACGGGGATTCGGGGCGAAAAACTTCGTTTGTTTCGTCAATTATCCATGCGCCCCATGTGCCGCCGAAATCGTCGATTACCGTACTGTCCGAAAAGTCGATATCGACAAGTACCGTACCCGTATCTTCGACGGGTTCGTCCGCAGACGCCGTTATGGGGAACGCAAACAGCGCCACCGTCATAATAACCGACGTAATAAGTGCAAACAGTTTTTTCATTTCTCATTTTCCTCCGTAAATTTTATTTATTAAGAAACGCGTCGAGTTGCGTTTGCTTAGCGGAAATTATACGCGCCGCACCGTTGCTGTTTAATTTCGCAACAAGTTCTTCTATTATCTTGTCGGTGGTTTTACTATTGTCGTAAGTTCCGTTAAGAAGTTGTTTTATCTGCGTAGAAGCCTCCATATAGCAGGAACTTATATCCGTTCTTAAAGAACTTGTCGGCAAGAAAGTAAATCCGTACGCGGGTGAAACCGTGCTGTTGGCGTTTAACGCTCTTGTTTTTTCAACAACGTCAGCGGGTTGCAGATATTTCCTGTACACGTTGAATTCCGTACCTACCGACCAGTCCGTATTGAGTTTATATTTACTCTGCTTATTATAAGAAATGTAATAGTAAGTCTCACCGTTGTCGTCAGTAGCATCGCTCCAAGAGTAATCAACCCCTTCTTCGCCCAGCGCAACGAGATTATAGAACGATTTGTCTGTATACATAAGTTCTATAAATTTAAGGCACTTGTCGACATTGCCGCTTCGATTGTTTATAGCCGTCATAGAAGTGGTAACGTTATAGGTTGTAAGAAGCGGCGTTCCGAATCTGAACTGAACGAATTCCCTGCCTATCGCGTTGTATAAAGTCGCTTCCGCACCGGGTTTATAAGTACCCGTAATTCTTACCCTTTGGTTAGAAGTAATGGGGCTTGACGCCTGTTCTTTGGTTATATAACCCTTTTCGTGCATTTCCCTACAAAAGTCGACGAATTCTCTGAAATACTGAGACTCATACTGATTGATGACCTGCGTTTTGTCTTCACCCGCTTCGATTATGCCGGGGATAAGTGCGTCCGCACCCAAAGAGTCCAGCGCGTAATTCTGCATAAATATGTCCGACCACGCTTCGCCTATAACGAGAGTCGTAGAAGGTATTTTACCGCCCGTGGAAATAGTCGAATCGTTTTTAATATGTTCCATCGCAAGGTTTATGCAATACCTATAATCCCATCCTTCTTCGTCTATTTTTTCCTGAGTAAGATTTAAAGCATTTGCTATCTCTTTATCTATGCAAAGCCCTACGCTGCGCGCAAATATCTGTTCGTTGATAACGCCGTAAATTCTACCGTTGACACGCGCCGCATCCCAAATTTTAGCGTCCATCGACGCCCACAGTTCGGGCGCGTATTCGGGAAGCAAATCGGTTATATCCCTAAAATATCCGTCCGCCGCCCTGTCGGAGTAAGAAAGACCGGACAGGATAGAGCCCGTAAAGCACATATCGAAATTCTCGTCTGTACCGAAATATAAGCCTAATTTGTTGGCATAATCGTCGTAGCCGAGATACTCGAACTCTACATTGAAACCCAGTTCCTCTTTGGTTCTTTGGTTAACCGATTCTTTTATTCTGTCGCTGTCGTCAAGCGAACCGCCGCTGGAATAGACGATATACCGTATGGTATCGGACGGCGCTCTTCTGCCCGAGCTTCCGCACCCTGCCGCGCCGCCGACGCACGTAAGCGCCGCAATCGTTGCAACAATAATCGAAATAAGTTTTTTCATCGTTTTTTCTCCTTGGTTTTTTACGTTTTATCGGTCGTCAGCCTTTGACCGCGCCGACCATCATGCCTTTTACTATGTATTTTTGCAAGAACATAAATACTATCATTACGGGAACGCTACCCACTATACAGGTCGCCATAACCACCGAATCCGCGCTTTCCGAACCCGAAGCAAGGCTTGCGTTGGTTTTCCACGCCTGCGCTTCGTTGGCAAGTTTTATCATAAGGTACTGCACCGACCAGAGTTCCCGACTCTGTATATACAGGAAAGAAGAATACCAGTCGTTCCAGTAGTTTAGCGAAAACAATACCGCGCAGGTTGCAAGTGCCGGAGACGATAGCGGCAAAAATATTTTTAAGAAAATTCCGAAGTTAGAACTGCCGTCTATCTTGGCGCTGTCGCTTATTTCTTTTGGAATATCCCCGAAAAAGGTTCGCATAAGTATAATGTAGAACGACCCGCCGAGCCCGGGGATTATAAGTGCCAAAAGACTGTCTCTCCACTGCAGATACTGGGTTATAAGTATATACGTGGGTACAAGCCCCGGGGAGAAAAGCATAGTTATAAGTATCAATATCGTTATAGAGTTTTTAAACCTGAAATCGGGTCTTGACAGCGGAAAGGCAATCATCGCCGTTAAGAAAAGGCTTAAAACCGTTCCCGAAGCGGCGACGAGAATACTTACCCCGTACGCCCTGAAAATTACTATACTGTCGTTAAAGACCACGCCGTAAGACGTGAAACTCCACTCTTTCGGAAAAATGGTATAGCCGAAATTCTGAATAGCGCTGTCCGTCGAAAGCGACCCCGAAATCATAATCATAAGCGGGATGAGACAGAACACGGCAAATAAAACCATCCACAACACGTTAAAGCAATCGAATAAAGTTATTTTGCGTAATTTGCCGACCATAAACCTCTCCTTAAATGTACGCCGATTCGCGGTCGATGATTTTAACTATATAGTTGGTA
>CAMOVY010000031.1 GCA_946627905.1 uncultured Clostridia bacterium | reverse complement strand
GGCAACTACCTGATTTAAGTTGCGTTCGGTATCGTCTGTTATAAGATTACAACCCGAAAAACCCGCTATGCCCATAACTACGGCAAGCAGTAAGGTCGTAAGTTTTAAAAGCAACTTCTTCATATATTTCTCTCCAAAAATCAAGCGAAAATAATTTTTGTTATACTCAAATAGTATATACTATATGAAACAAAATTGCAATCGTTTTTCCGCTTTTTGATAATTTTGATTTTCCGCTTACAGCAATTTTTCGCTAAATTACGGCTTTTGACAGAAATTCGCGAACGATAGCCAGCATCCCAGAGTTGTTTTCTGAGGTTCTCATAAACTCTATTTTCGGCGCGCCCGCCATCGAAATGCGCGCTTTTTCCTTATAACTTTCTATAGTTTCCATAAGCGCGGCGTTATTAAAAGCGTTAAAATTTTCAAACGTCAAACTCGTTTCGCCTTTCGATACCGTGATTTTAACGGCGGAAATTTTCATGGCAAGATACTTTGCCACGGCGATATCGATAAGATTTTTAACTTCTGCGGGAATATCGCCGTACGCGTCTTTTATAGCGGCGATAAAATCTTTCTCGGCATTAGCGGAATTTAACTCCGCAATCTCCTTATACGCGTCCATCCGCGCCACGCTGCCTTCTATATAACTTTCGGGAATATACGCGCTTAAACGGATATCGAGTTCGGGCGTCTTTTCTTCTTTGCCTGAAATCTCTTCGCGTAAAAGTTTAGAATACAACTCGTACCCTATTTTATCCATATGCCCGTGTTGCTGTGCGCCTAAAATATTGCCCGCACCGCGGATTTCCAAATCGCGCATGGCGATTTTTATGCCGCTGCCCATTTCGGTAAATTCTATAATGGCGTTAAGCCGCTCGTAAGCGACGTTGGATAAAATTTTATCCCTTTTAAATGTAAAATACGCGTATGCTAAACGGTCGCTTCTGCCTACCCTGCCTTTCAGTTGGTATAAAGAAGATAGCCCCAGCCTGTCCGCGTCTATTACTATAAGCGTGTTGGCGCGCGGTAAATCTATACCGTTTTCTATTATCGTAGTCGATACTAAAACGTCCGTTTTCCCTTGATAAAATTCCGAAACGCCGTTCTCCATTTCCCGCTCGTTCATCCTGCCGTGCACGACGGTAAACTTAAGGTCGGGCATAAGATTTTTAAGTCTTGCCGCAAAGGTAAATATGCTTTCTACCCTGTTGTATAAAACGAACGCCTGTCCGCCGCGGTTTATCTCCCTTGATACGGCGTCTTTTATAAGCGTTTCCGTCTCTTCAACCACGTACGTCTGCACGGGCAAACGCTTTTTGGGCGGCGTGTTTATCACGCTTATCGCTCGAATCCCCGAAAGGGACATATGCAAAGTTCGCGGAATAGGCGTTGCGGTAAGCGTAAGCGTATCCACGTTCTTTTTTAAAAGTTTGATTTTTTCTTTATGTTCCACCCCGAAGCGCTGTTCTTCGTCTAAAACCAACAGCCCCAAGTCGCGGAAAGCCACGTCGCCGCTTAAAAGCCTGTGCGTGCCTATTATAAAATCGATTTTACCTTCTTTTAAGTCGGATAATGTTTTTTTCTGCTCCGCGGGGGTGCGGAAACGGTTAAGCACGGCTATTTTTACGCCGAAATTCTTAAACCGCTCTACCGCGGTATTATAATGCTGTTCGGTAAGTATGGTGGTAGGCGCAAGCATTGCCGCCTGTTTGCCGCTTAGTACCGCCAAAAAAACCGCGCGGAACGCCACTTCGGTTTTGCCGAACCCCACGTCCCCGCAGATAAGCCTATCCATAACTTTGCCGCTTGCCATATCGCTTTTTACGTCGTTTTCCGCGGTTATCTGGTCGGGCGTTTCTTCAAAAGGAAAGGCGGCGTCAAACGCCTTTTCGAGTTCCCCGTCCGATTTGAAAGCAAAACCTTCGGACTGCTCCCGCTCGGAATACAGTTTTTTAAGGTCGAAGGACATTTTGCGGATACTTTCTTTAACCGATTTTTTGATTTTTTCAAAGTCCGCGCCGCCTATTCGCGAGAGTTTGGGTTTCTTCTCGCTACCTAAATAGCGGGTTAAAATATCCATCTGCTCGACGGGTACGTATAACACGTCGCCGCCCTGATATTCCACCGCCACGTAGTCTTTAGTGCCTTCGGTCGTCGTTATCTTTTTAGAACCTAATACCCTGCCTATGCCGTGAACTTCGTGCACGCAGTAGTCGCCGACTTCGGGCGCGGTGAAAAAACTCTGCCTTTTAACCTTTAACTTTTTGGCGGGCGCGCCGCGTGAAAACAGGTTGCCGCTACCTATAACCACCGCTTTTTCTTCGTGAAATATAAATCCCGCGGACAGCGTTTCGGTAGAAATTATAACGCCTTTAAAATCGCCGCGCTTTTGAATAGCGGACGCTATGCCGTAATCGGATAAATCCTTACACAGCATCTCCGCGCGGCGGCTATCCCCCGCTAAAATCAGAACCCTGTACCCCGAATACAGCCAAGCGTCTATATCGGTAAACAATTCTTTAAAGTCAAGGCGGTAGTTTATAACGCCGCCCGACTTCGGGTTTATGATTTTTAAAGGGCTGAAAAAGGGATTTGCGGTAGACAAGGTCTGCAAGGTCGCTTGCCTATAGGACAGCAGTCTGTTTTTTAATTCTTCAACGCCTATGCAATTCTTTTCGGCAAACGAAAACACTTCGCCCGATAGGTGTAGTGCATTAAACCGTTCGGTAAACTCCGTGGCGTTAAGCACCGCCAAGTCGTAAATACGCTTTGCTTCGTCGAAAATAACCACGGTATTTCGTGAAAGCAAATCGAACACCGTGCCGCAGTTTTCGGAAAGTACCGCAAGCGCGTTAAGTCTCTCGTCTTGCCTTTCCGCCGCAAGCAAAATATCTTCGTAAATCTCTTTAAGTCGGACTTTACGGGTTTTATCGGCGGCAAGCGTTTCTTCTTTGACGATTTTTAAAATTCTTTGCAGTTCGTCGTTTTTAAAAACGTATTCCTTTGCCTGAATAATCTCCGCCCGCTCAACTGTCGCCGCAATCTTTCTGGTATCGGTATCGAAAATTTTGATATTCTCTACGTAATCGTCGAAAAAATCTATACGCAAAGGTTCTATCTCGTCTATCGGGAACACGTCCAACACGTCGCCGCGAACGGCGAAAGTGCCCTTTACTTCTACGCTTTCCGTGCGCTCGTAGCCCGTTTCGGTTAAAAATCCGACAATCTCTTCCCTAGACAGCGTTTGCCCGCGCGACACGGTGAAAGTTCGTACCGTTTTCGGGCAAGTCTGCATAAGCGCGGCGGCGGTGGTAATAATAACGTCCGCGCCGACTATATCTTTTATCGCGCGGATGCGTTTATAAAGCCCGTCTTTGGAAAAAGCGCGCGTTATAATAAGCGTTTCTTCCTTTTCGGGGAGGTTCACGACTTTTTTGCCCGTTAATTCCCTTATGGCGCGCTCCGCCGTAGCGGCGGCAAGAAAGTCTTTAACCACGTATAAAACGGGTTCTTCCACCGTGGCAACGAGATAATTTTTAAATGCGTCCGAAACACCGAAAACCGCCGAAGGTATACCTTGGCGGAGTGCGGAAAGAAATTCGTTTACCGAATTTTCCCCGTTTCTTAACGCTACGATTTTTTCAAGCATTTAACCTACCTAAAACCGTTTATAAAAAGCGTTATTTTTTACCGTTGTATTTTTGTATAAGCGAAAAGACGTCTGCACCCTTTGCAAATTCCGCCGCGGCTTGTGCCGCGCGGGTAGTCGCTTCATCAAAAACCGCTTTATCTTCTTCGCGTATTCCCGAAAGCACGTAATCTATAAGCGGAGTAGCCGTCGGCTCTTCGGGCTTAAACCCTACGCGTACGCGCGGGAAATTTTCCGTGCCGAGTTCTTTTATTACGTTCCGCATACCGTTATGCGTGCCGGCAGAACCGCTTTCGCGTATTCTTACGAAACCTTTTTTAAGGTCGAAATCGTCGTAGATAACCAAAATATCTTTGCTCTCTATCTTATAAAACGCCGCTATCTCCCGTACGCTTTCGCCCGATAAATTCATATAGGTCAAGGGCTTTGCGAAAATAACTTTGCTGTCGCCCGTGCCCTTTTCGGCAATTAAAGCGCGAAATTTCTCTTTGGTAAATTCCGCTTGCGAAAGCACCGCCGCTTTTTCAACGCACGTAAAACCGAGATTGTGAAAAGTATTAAGATATTGTCTGTCGGGATTACCGAGCCCTACTATCAGTTTCATAATGATTAAATGAAAGCCGTTTAAGTTTATTAAACGGCTTAAAATCTTTTATCAGTCTTCGTAAATCGCCGAAAGCGAAGTGTCGGAATATATCGTCGTTATCGCTTTTGCTATGTATTTTGCAACGGGCATAACCTTTATCTTCGGGCACTTGGCGGCAACTTCCGCAACGTCTATCGTGTCAAGAACGATTATTTCCTTTATCGGCGAAGCGGTAAGCCTGTCAAGCGCAGGTCCTGAAAGAACGCCGTGCGTACAACAAGCGTACACTTCTTTCGCGCCGTTTTTCATAAGCGCTTCCGCACCCTGAACTATCGTTCCCGCGGTGTCTATCATATCGTCTACCATTAAACAGGTCTTACCTTCGACGTCGCCTATTACGTTCATAACTTCTATAGCGTTGGCTTTGGGGCGGCGCTTATCTACGATAGCGAGCGACGCGTTAACGCGCGAAGCAAAATTTCTCGCCCTGCCGACGCTGCCTACGTCGGGAGATACGACAACCCAGTTATCATCCATCTTCTTTTTGAAATACTTGGCAAGTAGCGGCGCGCCGTAAAGATGGTCGACGGGGATTTCGAAAAAGCCCTGTATCTGCGCCGCGTGAAGGTCCATAGTCATAACCCTGTCCGCACCCGCGCTGGTGATAATATCCGCCACGAGTTTTGCTGTAATCGGGTCTCTTGGGCGAGCCTTTCTGTCCTGACGGGCATAGCCGAAATACGGCATAACCGCCGTAATTCTGCCCGCGGAAGCACGCTTACAAGCGTCGATAAGTATCAGTAATTCCATAAGATTATCGTTCACGGGCGAAGACGTGGATTGAATAATAAATACGTCTTTACCCCTGACGGTATGCGGAAGAGTAACGCTTATTTCGCCGTCGGAAAACTTGCCGACTTCCGCGTCGGAAAGTGTAAGCCCTAATTCTTTTGCGACCGCTTCCGCTAAGGGGCGGTTAGAGTTGCCGCTTATAAGTTCGATAGAGTTGCCGTGTGTTATCATAAAAATTTCTCCTATTGTAAACCCCTTTAACTTTTTGTATCGGGGTACGTTTATATTGTAAGATACTATTTAAAAATAGTCAAAGGTTTTGGACTTTTTAAACGCAATATTTTTAAATTTTTTATCCGTTTACAGTTTTTGTGCGAAAAGCCCATTGAATTCTTCTTCGGTAATGCCCTTATACTCTTTATAAGACTTTTCGGTATCGAAAAACGCCTGTCCGTGTACCGTGCCGCCCTTGTCTTCGGGAATTTCCATATAGTCGCCGTACTGAACGCGTAAAACGGCGTCGTAATGTTCGGGTATGGGGATACTGATATCTTCGAACGCGTGCGGTATAAGAGTGGTAAAGTCCCGCTCGTCCCACACGGTTTTTTCCGTGATAACGGCAAAAGAAACGGGTGCGACCTTGCCCGTGCGTCCGTCGTATTTTTGCGACAGCGTCATAGCGCGCCCGATGGTCTTTTCAATGTTATGAAAGAGAAAATAAAGGTTTGCGATAATCTTCTGAACCAAACCCTTTACACCTTTTTTTACGGGATAAATTTTCCATAACGCAAGCGCTTTCAAACGCTTTATTTTTTTCCAGAACCGCGCCCGCTCGTTTCTGTCGTCAGGCAGATTGTCGTAAGGAAAAATATCTATAAAAATCCCGCAGTTTTTACCGAGTACCAAATCCGTATAGGAAGACTTTATAAAACACGTCGTTTCGGTATTACGTATCTGCGCGTGCCCGTTAGGATATTTTTTTTCCGTTTTATTGCATTGCAGAAAAAACGGATACTGCAATTCCGCCGCGGCTATCTCCGTAAATTTTTCGTAATCGGTTCTCGGCATAAATAAATCTATATCGTCATCCCACGGTATAAACCCGTTATGCCTGATTGCGCCAAGTAGCGTTCCGCCCCAACCGAAAACTTTAAGCCCGTGCCGCGCGCATATATTAAGCACGACTTTTACCATGTCGAGTTCGGTTTGCCACACCTTTTTTCTGCTTTCGGAAACGTAAAATCCGCATTTTGTTTCAGCGTTAAGTTCCATAATTATCCTTTAGTGTTTACGCCTTTTCAGTTTTGCAAAAACGTTTTTCAAATAGTTTAATAAAAATTCCGTCCTGAATATCAAAAGCAAGGCAAAATACACTATAATGCCCGCCGCGATTTCCGCTATCAACCATAACAGGCTTTCGGGCAAACACCGCACCGCAGCGGCAACGACGAAAAACATTATGACCGCGCAGACGGCGTATTTCCATGAAATTTTTATAAATTCCTTAAACTCGAAAAATCCGTTAGCGTTTACCGCGTAAAGTATAAGTATAACGAATTCGGCTATAACCGACGCCACCGCCGCGCCCACCGACTGCCAGAAATATATAAACGGAATATT
This sequence comes from uncultured Clostridia bacterium, assembly GCA_946627905.1. Classification (GTDB taxonomy): domain Bacteria; phylum Bacillota; class Clostridia; order Christensenellales; family Borkfalkiaceae; genus UBA1259. The sequence continues at coordinate 3,137 of CAMOVY010000031.1, read as the reverse complement.
AAGCGCCGCATTGACAATCGCGCCCACTATTAAAAACTTATTGCTCGTGCGTTGTTTGTTAAACGGCGTGTAGTAATGCGTTCCTAAAATATTGCTGGTAGCAATGATTATGATAAGCGGCGAAAGTATCCGCAACAGCGTTATGCTTTTGCCGTACGCGTCGCCGAGATAGATGTTTACGAACGGTGCGGATACCGCCAAAATCCCGAACGTCATAGGAAAACAAAGCATAAAGGCGATATTCGCAGTCTGGCGTATATAGTTTTTTACCTGTTCGAACTCCCTGCGCGCAAAACAATACGAAATGCGTGAACGCATAATAATATTCAGCGTAGTAATCGCGGTGAGCACCAGCCTTACGATTTTATCCGCTTCTTCGTAATAACCGTTCTCGAAGTCCGACCCCGTAATAACGCCTATCATTGTTTTATCGAGTATGGTATAAACCGAAACGGCTATCGCGGGAATAAAATAAACGACGCTTTCTTTAAGATGAGCAAAAGGATGTATCTTTTCGCCTTTATTGATTTTAAAAAACCTTACGACGAACGGGAAAGACAGTAAATACGACACCACCGTCATGCCTACCCATAAAATAGCGGCGACGTTTACGTGTTGTTTTTCCTTTACCGCAACGAACACCAAAGCCACGTACGCAATTCTCGCAAATACGTGAGTTATGGCTAATATTCTGAAATTTTCAAGTCCCTGAAAAAGCCAGGAAAAGTCAAACGCGACGAAGAACACGGAAATTGCGAAAATATAATAAATTTCCGTCTTTGCACCGCCTACTATACTGAAAAGAACCAAAAAAATCGCGCCGCTTGCTATCGTCAGGAAAATTTTTAAAACAAAAATTTCCAGAACGAATTTGTTAAGGAACTCCTTATCGTCCCTGTGCATAGCAACGGTTCTCTGCCCGTAGCCTTCTATACCGAGATTTGCAAGCAGAATAAAATAAGAAGCGATAGAAGAAACGAAACTTATTGCCCCGTTCCCGTCCGGTTCTAAAACTCGGGCAAGATAGGGCGTTATAAACACGGGAACAAGTACAGCCACGAGTTTATAAATCAGGCTGAAAATATAATTTTGTTTTATGCTTAGTCCTTTACTGAAAGCAGGACCACCTTTAGCGTTTATTTTTTCAGACATTTTTACAACCGAACAGTTTTTCCGCGGCGGCAAGGTCTTCGTGATTGTCTATTTCGTACCATCTGCCGTTTAACGGGCACGCCTTGAAAATTGTTTCCGATAAAATATCGTTCAGCGCTACTTCGCTCCAAAGATTTACGATTTTTTTATCTTCTATATATTCCTTACACTTGGCAAAAAACGCTTTTGCGCCGTATTCGGAAAATTTATAAACGTCAATGGAAGAACCGAGCGCGTCCTTTTCGGCAATCTGCTTGGAAATACTTACTATGCGCCCGTCCTTTTCGATAACTTTCATAGACTCTTCGTTATAAGTGCCGATATCCACGACTATCGCGTCTTTCTCTTTAAAATCAAGCAAGGCTTTTATTACCGAAGCGTCGTAAAACACGTCGGCGTTCATCATTAAAAATCCGCCCGAACCGATAGCCTTTATACCAAAAAACGCCGAATACATATTATTAGTAGTCTTATAATCCGTACTCTCTATTACCTTTACGTTTGGATAAGTTTTGCCGAGTTCCCTTTTCATAACGTCCGCCTTATACCCTGAAACTACCGTTATATCGGTTATGCCGTTTTCAAGCAAATTATCTATTTGCTTAAATAAAATGGGTTGACCGTTTACCTTAACCAAGGATTTCGGAATATCGTTTGTAATAGGTGCTAAACGAGAACCAAATCCCGCTGCCAAAATCAAGGCTTTCATTAGCCGTCTCCTTTATCCTTTCATTTAGAATTGTTTTTCTATCTCGCTTTTCACGAAAGAATATAACGTATATAAAGAGTATCTTAAAAGTTTTACCTTTTTACCCCTGCCGAAATATGCGAACACTTCCGGATGGTTTTCTTTTATATCCTTTATAAACCGCTTTACTGCGGGAAGTTGCGTCTTTTTATCGCCGCTTATCATAAGCGTTTTAATTTGCATATCGCACATATCGCCTATTCTTCTCGCAATAAAGTTTTTAACGCCGTAAGAATATTCTTGCTTATGTTCTTCAAAGGTCTTCAACAAACCGTTAAGCACTTTCTCGTGCTGCGCGCCGTTTTTAATAAGACTTGCCGCGCTTACGCTCTGCCCCGCACGCGCTATTCTGTACACGTAAACGGGCTTGTCGAAATAACCGATTGTCTTTACGTACTGAAACGGGAACAGCAAATATTCCATATCGGTATAAAACCCGTTATCCAGCGTAATGCCGTGTTTTTTAAATATATCGGTACGGAAAGTCGCCGCGTGCATTTCCCGCCTTAAACCTTTATAGCACTCGTCCACGTTTAACACTTTACGCGACGGAATTTCATTCTTTATAACCCCCGCGCTTTTCTTCACGGAATCGTCAAACAATTCAAAATCGGAAAACACGGCGTCCGCGTCGCAAGTTTCGAGATAATCGATAAAGTCCGTAAAATTTTCGGTATTCACCCAGTCGTCGCCGTCCACCATACGGAAATATTTGCCCGTAGCGTGCGCTATCCCGGAATTTACGGTAGACCCCGGTCCTGCGTTTTGCTGTTTAATAAGTTTAATAGAATTCGGATACAGGTCGGCGTATTTTTGCACACGCGACGGTGTATCGTCGCGACTTCCGTCGTCAGTAATTATAATTTCCGTCCTGTCTATCGCCGCGGAATTAACGAACGAATTAAGGCACTCTTCTATCATTTCGCCGAGATTGTAAGCCGCAACGCTTACAGATAAAATTTTATTACTCAAAACAAACGTCCTTTTTTTAATCTTTTTTGCTTTTTACGACTGTTGGGTTAAGCCTGTTTCTTCCGGTCAGTTTCCCGTACAGCGTTCTGGAAAACCTGAAAAATTTTCTTCCTAAAAACGTAGAAACTACCGCAAGCCTGTCGCGTAGCGCCAGGTCTTTATCGAAAACCGCTTTCACCCTGTGTTTTTTTATTTCTTGCCACAGTCTTTCTTCGTCTCCGTTCCCTGAAATCCAACTTATTCTTAAAAGTCTGAATCGGTAATA
>CAMOVY010000030.1 GCA_946627905.1 uncultured Clostridia bacterium | reverse complement strand
GCACTACCCATAAAGGGCAGGAAATAGATATCGTCGTTTCAGGAAAACTTATGGTACAGGTGGGCGACCACCGCGAAACGCTTTCCGCCGGCGACAGCATTTATTACGACAGCGCAACGCCGCACGGTATGATAGCGGTAGGCGGCAAAGACTGCGTGTTTTACGCTATCGTTTTAAATCCTTCTGGCGAACCGATACCCGATTTGCAGGCGGGGGCGCAGTACGCGGAAGAACCGGAAGAAACGGCTAAAAAAGACGACAGTTTCAGAGAATATCATAATTATATCGACGTGGTTGAGAACGAACAGGGCGCGCCCCTTTCGATAAAATTTAAAAATACCGACAAGTTTAACTTTGCGTTCGACATAGTGGATAAAATCGGCGAACGTGACCCGGAAAAACTTGCTATGGTGTACGTGGCGAAAGACAAAACGGACAAGCACTTTACCTTTCTGGATATGAAAAAGCAGTCTGCGCGTTGCGCTAACTACTTTAAGTCGATAGGTATTAAAAAGGGCGACAGGGTAATGCTGGTATTAAAGCGGCACTATCAGTTCTGGTTTTCCATTTTGGCGCTTAATAAAATCGGTGCAATCGCTATTCTTGCCACAAATCAATTACAGGAACACGACTTTGAGTACCGCTTTAAGTCGGCGGGGGTTTCCGCTATAATCTGTACGGCGGACGGCGACACGGCGCACCAAGCGGACATAGCGGCGGCAAAATGCCCCGAACTTAAAACCAAAATCATAGTAAACGGAACTCGCGACGGCTGGCGGGACTTTAACAGCGAATATTTAATGTATTCCACACATTTTGACAGAACCGAAGACGCGCCCTGCGGAAACGACCCGATGCTTATGTTCTTTACTTCGGGCACGAGCGGCTATCCCAAAATGGCGCTACACAATTATAAGTATCCGCTTGGGCATTTTCATACCGCGAAGTATTGGCATAACGTGGATACCGAAGGGCTGCATTTCACCATTTCGGACACGGGCTGGGCAAAGTCTATGTGGGGTAAGTTATACGGACAATGGCTGTGCGAAGCGGCGACTTTCGTGTACGATTTCGATAGGTTCGACGCGGCAGATATACTGCCAATGTTTTCTAAATATCACATAACTTCGTTCTGTGCGCCGCCGACTATGCTTCGTATGATGATAAAACAGGACTTATCGCATTATGATTTTTCATCCGTCAAGCATATGACGACTGCTGGCGAAGCCTTAAACCCCGAAGTGTACCGTCAGTTCGAGAAATTAACGGGTTTACAGATACACGAAGGGTTCGGGCAATCCGAAACGACTATGCTTATCGGCAATATGATAGGCGCACCGCATAAAATCGGTTCTATGGGCAAGCCCGCACCCATCTACGATATAGATTTAATCGACGAAAACGGCAAATCGGTCAAAGTCGGCGAAGTAGGCGAAGTAGTTATCAATATTAAAAACGGTCTGCCGTGCGGTTTGGCTACCGAATACTACCGCAACGAAGAAGGCACGGCGTCCACGTGGAAAAACGGCTACTACCACACGGGCGACACCGCTTGGCGGGACGAAGACGGCTACTACTGGTACGTAGGCAGGGTTGACGACGTCATTAAATCTTCGGGCTATCGCATAGGACCGTTCGAGATAGAAAGCGTTATAATGGAACTCCCGTACGTATTAGAGTGTGGCGTTTCCGCCGAACCCGACGAAGTAAGGGGGCAAGTGGTAAAAGCGAGTATCGTTTTAGTTAAAGGCACTAAACCGTCCGAAGAACTTAAAAAAGAGATACAGGCGTACGTTAAAGCCAACACCGCGCCGTATAAGTACCCCAGAATAGTTGTGTTCCGCGACGAACTCCCCAAGACCGTTTCGGGCAAGATAATAAGGAATAAACTGTAATTGAAAATTTAATTTACGCAAACAATAGCGGCGCGCTAAAACTTAGCGCGCCGCTATTGGGTATAATATTTAATTATTTCTGTAAATCAAAATACCATCTGGCAGTAAAGCCGTTTTCATGCCTGTCTTCTATATAGATGCAATCACTTTCGGCGGTAAACGTTAAAACGATATCCCCCAAAGTGTCGTCAAGACTTATCTGTGCACCTTCTTGAAGGTAAAAGAAGCCTTGCTGTACTTTGCCGTTTTTTACAGCGTTTACTATAAAGTCATCTCCGTCCTGTTCTTCTGTGAAAACCCAACTATAGCCGTTCCATTGACGTTCCGTTTCCTCTTTATCTTCATCGGAGGCGGTGCCGGATACGATTTCAACTTTGCTGTAAACGAACGTTTTTCCCTTTACTTCTACGGGTTCAGAGTTTCCGCAGCCGAACGCAAAAAGTGCGAGACACGAGCAGGTAAGTGCAAAACATACAAATAACGTTAAAAGTTTTTTCATAAAATATCTCCTCTAGAAATAATCGACTAAATTATAACATTAACGCAACAAAATGTCAAGTCGTTTATAATTTTTATTGTTTATTTTTCAGCGCCCCGTTAAGGTATGTGCCTTAACGGGGCGCTGTGTATTTTTAAATCCGCGTTCTAAAACGCATTTTATATAAATAAGTTATTTATTGAAGGAAAGGACGGCTTAAAAAAACACAAAAAAACCGCTTTTTCGCGTTAATCGGTCAAAATCCGACGGAATAAAGGTATTAAAATGTATTTTACTTTTCTGAATAGAAAAAAGTTCTTAACGGGTTGTGCGATAGTCCTTTGCGGGATATTAGCGATTGTAGCGATTTCTGCAAGCGGGGCGTACGCGGTGTTTTACGGCGGGAATTTCAGGAAACTTCCTATCTATTACGTTAAAACGGACGAAAAAAAGGTGGCGATTTCATTTGACTGCGCGTGGGGCGTGGATTATACCGACAAACTGCTTGAAACGATGGCGGCGGAAAACGTGAAATGCACCTTTTTCGCGGTGGAATTCTGGTCGGCAAAGTACCCCGAATATCTTAAAAAGATATCGGACGCTGGGCACGAGATAGGCACGCACTCTTCTACCCACCCGTATATGAGTAAACTCGATAAAGCGGCTATCATCAAAGAACTGACGTCTTCTAAAGAAATAATAGAACAAACTACGGGAAAAAAAGTGGAACTGTTCCGCCCGCCGTACGGCGATTACGACGACTTACTTATAGATACGGCGACGGAGTTGGGGCTTTACACTATTCAATGGTCGGTGGATAGTTTAGACTGGAAAGACTTATCGGCAAGCGAGATAAAGAACAGGGTATTAAAAAAGGTACATAACGGCGCGATAGTGCTGTTCCATAACCAAGGCTTGCACACGGCAGAGGCACTACCCGAAATAATCCGCGAGTTAAAGGCGCAGGGCTATGAGTTCGTGCCGATAGGCGAACTTATTTATAAAGACAATTATATAATGGGCGCGGACGGCGCGCAGATACGGAATATTTAATCAGCGAACAATTTAAGGAGAAAATATATTATGAACAATTTAACGGAGAAAAACAACAAGGTTTTTATCAGCGGCGAAATAGTGTCCGACGCGGAATTTTCGCACGAAGTGTACGGCGAAGGGTTTTACGAGATGAACGTGCTTGTAAAAAGGCTTTCGGGGCAGGGGGATATTCTGCCGATGACTGTTTCCGAGCGGCTTATAGCGGATAAACAACTGAAAAAGGGCGTTATAATAAACGCTTTGGGGCAATTTCGGAGTTATAACAAACTTGTAGACGGCAAAAGCAAACTTATGCTTACGGTGTTCGTAAGGGAACTTATAGACGGGGTATCGGTTAAAAATCCCAACAGTATAGTGTTATCGGGGTATATCTGCAAGCCGCCCGTGTACCGCACTACGCCGTTTAACAGGGAGATTGCCGATATTCTTATTGCGGTGAACCGCTCTTATAACAAGTCCGATTATATTCCGTGCATAGCGTGGGGCAGAAACGCGCGCTTTGCCAAAAATCTTGCCGTAGGCGAAAAGATAGCGATAGCGGGCAGAATACAGAGCCGAGAGTATCAAAAGCGCATAAGCGACGAAGAAATCAAGGTGATGACGGCGTACGAAGTGTCTATAAGCAAACTCGCCGCGTACGAAAACGTCGACAATTTCGACGCGGAAAGCGAGTTTGAGTCGATAAATTTTTCCGACGCGGAGTACGACAGAGTTTACGGGGAATAAAATAAAGTTAATTAAACCCGCCGCGGCTAATCAGCCGCGGCGGGTATTTTATATATTCAGATATTTATTTTCTCTTTCTCAATAAAAAGTAGGTTAATGTTCCCGCAAGCGAGCCGAACACCGCAAGTATTATAAGTACGTTTCTGACTATTGTGTCGGGAGATTTGACGGCGCTTTTAATAATATAGCCCGTAAACGTTTCGCCGTTTTTAGTCGTTTCTACTTTTAACACGCCGTTTTCTTCGGAGAGTACCCGCACGCTGTCGCCGCTTTTAAGTTCCATAATTTTTTCCGTCATATCAGCGTCTGCGTACAGGGTAGTGCTTTTAACTATTTCTATGCTGTATTCGTTAAAGGTGATATCGCCCGCAAGCGTTTTTAACGTGAACGACTTGGGTATATAGCACTCGACCGTGTCGCCGTCTATATCTACAGCCGCCTGATAAAAGGTTTTGCCGAGAATATCGAATTCGCGCACGGCGGTAATTTCCATGCCCGTGTTAAGTCTTATTATACCGCTTGCGGTGTGGACTGCAAACGCGGCGTTCTCTTCGATAACGGGAATAGCGTAAGCGTTTACCTGCGTTATCGTGTACGCCTTTTCGGGCGCGGCGAACTCGGTTATATCCACCGCCTTTTCGGTTAGGTCTTTTTCGTTTATAAGCACTACGCCCTTTTCGCTTGCCAAAGCGTATAAAGTAAGATTTTCGCGCAACACGAATTTGCTTATAAGCGGGTATTCTTCGGCAGTCTCGTTAAGTCCGTTAAACGCAAACGAATTTTCCGTAGCAGATACCGCATACACGTTTGCGCCGTTTTTTGCGGTGTAGACTTTAAGTTCTTGTACGCTTTGGGTAGCGGAGTTAAAAGCCGTATCGGGCACAACGTCCTGTAAAGAAGCTTGACCTAACGCCGTCGTTTTATACACCTGTTCGTATCCGTCGACAAGGAAAAACACTTCGCTTTTATCGAAATTAAGTCCGAAAGATTTTATATTGCCGAGCGCCGTTTCAAACGCCACCGACAATTCGTTCGCCGTTTCGTCGTATGCATAAATTTTGCCGTCCGAACTTAAAACGAACAGGTTGCCAGCAAGGTCGGTCGCAAGTTTTTTTACCGTACCGGACGTGAGATTAAAACCCGTTCCGTCGTGTTTATATATTCTGTTGTCGTAAGCAACGTAAATATTCCCGAAAACGTCCGCCGTTATAATATTAGCGGCAATGCCCGTAAATTCTATATCGTTTCCGATTTTTTCACCCGTTAGTTCGTCGATTTTTATTATTTTGGAATTCGTGCCGAGATATATAAGATAATAAACGCCGCTTTGGTAGGCAATATCGTTGGGCGCTTCGGCAGGGAGTTCTTCAACCGCCTTTTTGTTGTCTTCCGCGTCGGGCTTAACGTCGGCAATAAACGTTGCCGTTCCGTTTACGTATAAAACCGTGCCGTTGCCGAGCGCAAACTTTTCGGGAGAATCGCCTACGAATTTATTTATAAACCCGTTTTTGTCGTATCCAGCGCAAGTGTAGGTGTCTATTACCGTAAGTTTATTGCCGTCGAGCGCGGCGACGTACTTTCCGTATCTTTCTATATCGGTGGCGCTTTCCGCCACTCTGTTATACGCCGTAAGTCCGCTCGCCACGGCGTAGCCCGTAAATTCCAGCGTATCGCCGTTTATCTTAAATTCCTGCACCGAACCCGAATTGTCGGTAATAAGCAGATTTTCGTCTTTAAAGGAAAGCCCTTTGGGCGCGGTAATCGTGCCCAACTCAAAAACGCTGTCCGTAAACGCTAATTCCGTGGGGAAAGCTTTTCTGTCGCCTATAGGCAAGCGAAAAACTTTATTTTCGGAAAGGAAATAAACGTAATTCTCGTTCGCAATCATAAACGACAGGGAAAAGGCGTTGGTATTGTCGTAAGTGTACGCTACGCCGAAATTGTCTTCGTCAAGCGACTGCCTTATGATTTTGTTCCCCGAAACGTAAAACAAGTTTTCGGAATTTATGGCAATGGGTTTATTCTGCACGTCCGCAATGGTCTTGTAAGGCGTGGAAAAATCGTCGGTTTTATATATTTCGATTATACTTTCGTATATAGTCGCTATATAGTTTTCGTTGATATCGAAATAAGTGCCCGTTAAAGATATAAACTGCGGTTCTTGCTCTAAATCCGATACCGCAAGAGTGTAAATTCTGGAATAATCGTTAAAATACAAATCGTCGCCGACGCGTTTTACCTGATTTAAAGAACTGCGCCCGCTTTTCAGAATAACCGCGTCGCCTTTCATAACGGTTAAAACGGTGCTTTCGGTTATAGCCGTTATATCATCGTCGGAATAAGCGTGAATAGGTGCGTTAAGAGAGTGATACTCTTCGCTTTTGTTAGGCAAAAAAGGCGTGTAAACTTCCCCGTCCGCCATAGCCGCGCGCGGCGACAAGATAAACGCAAGACAAGATAGCCCTAAAATAAGCGCAAAAAGCGCTATAAATGCCGTTTTTAAAATTTTTTTCGGATAAAATTTCATAACAGATTTATTTTACCACAATATTCGACTTTTGTCATTATTTATCGTCAATGTTTTCGTAAAAGAAAAACGTATTAAGTCGCTTTTTGTAAAAAAATCGGGAAAACTTTTTTCAAAAATTCGACAAAATACGACAAGCATATGTCATAAAAAATGGGTATTATGTAATCAAAAACACAAACAAATGTTCGGATTTTTACTCCGCGGCGGACATATACTATTGACTTGGAATAGCCCCGAAAGTATAATTTAGTTGTTTTTCCGCGGATAAAAACAGTTTAATTTACGGAGCGTATTTATGAAGGTACTTTATGCAAAAGCGGCGCTGTATTCTTACGCGCATTTAGAGGCTATTGCCGAGCAGATTGACGAGATTGTCGAAAAAAAGGCGTTTTCTTCTTCTATGAACTTTTCGCCCGCACTCAATCAATTTGAAGAGATAATCGGTTTGACTTATCAAAAAGAGATTGTTTACGCGCTTAAGCTTTGCCTTGACGCCGCGCTTAAAAAGTTTTCCGATAGGGAAAAGGACTTTCTGGATTATAAATATTTCCACTTAAAACCTAAGGATTATTATAAGGATTTCGACGTTTCGTCGCGCGGGTATTTCCGCACTCAGGTTCGGCTTGCCGAAAAGTTTGCCGAGTGCTTGCAAAAAGCGGGGTATAGCGACGAAAGGTTCGAAGAGGAGTGCTTATCCGTAGAATTTTTCCGCGAAATGCTTGCGCGCGTTAAGGAAAAGGAAAATCTTAACCGCAAAAACAAAACGGTGCAAGAAAAAGAACAGATTAAAAAAATCAAATCGCTTATAGCGAAAAACTCCGATAAAGCGCACGGCGATAAACTTGCGGGGGCAAGCGTTTCGGCATAGCGTTTTCGCGGCGACTGCGGCGCGTGGCTATTCGTAGTCGTTTTCGTCGTAATATCCCGCCGCGGCGGAAGTTTTGGACTTTTTGCCTATAGAAAAAAACAGCGCGAAAAACCCCGCCAGCGCTAAAACCGCAATTATTGCAACGCGCAGGGTTAAAGCAGAGTTTTCCGTGGTTTTTTCCTGCGGTTCGGGCTCGGTTTCGCCGCTGTCTTGCGTTAAAAAGGTCAGTTCGTTGGGGTGGTTCTCGATAACGAACGGCGTAATGTCTTCTTCTTTGACGTAGCCTAATTTGTTGTTGTAGCAGACGTAATAAACGGGTTGGTTCTGCGGCGATAAAAACCCGCCGTACAGATACAGTTTGCGCGCTTCGAATACGTGTTGCACGGTGGTTTGCAAAGCCGCGTCTTTATAAAGAGTGGCGGTTTTCGCGGTGAAAACTTCCGTCTGCGGAAAGGGGTTATCGACTTTAAGCCCGTCGTAAAACAGTTTTTCGCTCGGCACGTAGCCGTCTATCGTATACCCGTCGTTCCCGTATTCCACACGGGTAAAGTAATCGCCCTTTTCGATGGCGCGCACGTAATAGGTGTAGGGCAAATAAAAAAGCGGCTCTGTATCTGTCTTTTCGGCGTAAAACGGAGTATCGGCGGTTATAACTCTTAAGTATGCGCGGCTCTCTTCGGCTTTTGCGGCGCGGAATTGTGATATCAAAAGCGGTTTGGTGGCAACAAAAGTTAAAATCACGAATAAAAACGATACGAATTTTATAATATACGGTTTTTTCATAATCACCCCGTCGCCGCGCGTTTGCCGTGCGGCGGTTGTAAGAGATACAAAACAGTATAAACCCGTTTCTGCGGGATAATATTAGCGCAAAATTGACTTTATTGTAAAAAAATCCCGCTTTCGTTAACCTTATTTTTTGTTGCGTAAATAATTGACATTTTTTACGTATTATTGTAAACTTTATACTGTTTTATAATTATATCGTTTACAGGTGGCGCAAATGAATTATTACGAGTTTACTTCTTTTATACTTTATTTCGTTCTCGTTATCGGGGTCGGAATATATTTCTTCGTAAAAAGCAAGTCTTCGAGCGAGAAGGATTACTTTTTAGGCGGAAGAAATATGAACGGGCTTGTTTCCGCTCTTTCCGCGGGGGCTTCCGATATGTCCGCTTGGGTTTTAATGGGGCTTCCGGGGTCTATCTACCTTTACGGGTTAGGGCAGGTCTGGATTTCCATAGGACTTTTAATCGGAACGGTTTTATCTTGGATTTTCGTTGCGCCGCGCCTTCGTCGTTTTGCAATTAAAGCCGACGACGCTATTACTATTCCGCAGTTTTTATCCAACAGGTTTAAAAGCAAAAGCGTCGTTTTACGCGTCTCCTGCGCGGTTATATTCGTTATCGGTTATTGTTTGTATTCGGCGTCGTCCGTATATGCCTGCGGGGAACTTTTTAACACGCTTATTCCCGATATCAGCAGACAGGTCGCTATGTTTATCGCCACCGCGATAATTCTTGCTTATACGCTTTTAGGCGGATTTAAAGCGGTCTGCTGGACGGACTTTTTCCAAGGCTTACTTATGCTTGCGGCGCTTATGATAGTGCCGATTATCGCATTTTTCGTGCTTAAATCTTCGGGTGAGATAGCCCCCGTCGCCACACCCGAAAATTATTACAATCTGCTTTCGTCGGGCGCTTTAGACTGGGACAGTATCGCAAGCATTTTAACGGGGCTCGGCTGGGGCTTGGGCTATTTCGGTATGCCGCATATTTTAATAAGATTTATGGCGGTAAAATCGGAAAAGGAAATGAAAAAGTCGCAGATAATAGGTTCAACGTGGACGGCGCTTATTCTTTTAATGGCAACGGTGGTAGGTCTCGTTGCGCACGAATATCTCGGCGGTTCTATGCAAGGTCAGAAAAATCTCGTGTTTGTGGAGACTGTTCGCAACATATTCGGCGTAGGCGCGCTGGCGCTTATCGGCGGATTGCTTATTTCCGCAATAGTCGCCGCGTCTATGAGTACGGCGGACTCTCAACTTCTCGCCGCGTCGTCGGCGTTTGCGTCGGACTTTTATAAAACCACGGTTAAAAAAGACGCGACCGACAAACAAATGCTTTTTATAGGCAGAATTGCCGTTGCCGTCATTTCGGTAGTGGCGCTTATATTAGCGTTGCTCGTACTTAAATTTGATTTGGGCGGCATTATGGAACTCGTTTCCGCGGCATGGTCGGTATTCGGTGCGGCGTTCGGTCCTGTAATTCTTTTAGCGCTTTACTGGAAGCGTTTGAACT